>JAUNTR010000007.1:0-20149 GCA_030538575.1 Cruoricaptor ignavus
TCTCCAACAGGATATTACTCTGGTTATGGTTTTGCTGTACCGTCTAACCTTGCAAGAAAAATTGTAGAAGATATAAAGAAATTTGGTATCGTACAAAGAGGTTTCTTGGGCATTAATTCTATTGATTTATCTAATGACCAAGTGGTTTCCGCATATAACCAAAGATATAAAACAAACTTGAAATCGGGAACTGGAATCTACATTACCGATGTTACAGCTAAAAGCGGTGCGGAAGATGCTGGACTAAGAAAAGGAGATATTGTAACTAAAATAGATAATACGATTATTTCGGATTTCGCCAATTTATCGGAAGCTGTTGGAAGCAAAAGACCAGGCGATGTTGTAACTGTAACCTACAACAGAAATGGTAAAGAACAAACGGCAAGAGTTACATTGAAAGACCAAAAAGGTAATACTTCGACAAGAACAAAAGCTGACCTTTCGGTAAGTGAAAAAATAGGTGGAGAGTTTGAACCTTTGAATGAAAACTTCAAAACCCGATACGGATTAAATAGTGGTGTGCTTGCCAAAAATATTGTAGAAGGCGGAGAACTTGCCAAAATAGGTATCGTAGATAATTATATCATTATGGAAGTAAATGGCAAGCCTGTAAATTCGCAAAAAGATGTAGAATCTACCCTGAAAGGTTTTAATGGAAATGTGCAAATAAAATTCGCTGATGAATACGGCAGAATTTACACACAAGGATTTAAAATGCCAAACTAAAATAAAGTAACTTTCTCATAACAACAAACCCACCTGAAAATTATTTCAGGTGGGTTTTTATTTACCACTCCAAACGCTGTGGCAGAATCCATTGAAATTTATAATGAATTAAGTCTTCATTTATCCAACTATCTTGTATCGTTTTATTTCTTTTTTCGATAAGCCCAATAAAAAATTTGTGGTAACACGGTAAATGATAATATCATACAAATTAAAAGTCCGCCTACAATCATAATGGCAAGTGGCTTCTGTATTTCCGAACCCATACCAGATGAAAGTGCTGCGGGAAGTAAACCCAACGAGCCCATAAGGGCAATCATCACAATAGGACGGATGCGATCATAAACTCCTTTTGAAACCGCTTCGCTGAGTTTCATTTTTCGCAAATTATCTTTCATTACTGCTATCAGAATAATACTATTGATGGTGTTTACACCAAAAAGAATGATGAATCCTACACCTGCTGAAATACCGAAAATGGTTCCGGTAATCCAAAGCGAAATAAAACCACCAATAAAAGCAAAGGGAATAGTGCTGGCTGCAATGAGTGTATCTTTAATCGTTCCGAAATTGAAATACAACAAAAATAAAATTAATAACAAAACTGCTGGAACAATTACAGCAAGCTGTTTTGTTGCTCTTTCTTTACTTTCAAACTCACCTGCCCAAACTACTTTATTTTCTTTCGGGATATTAACTTTTTCGGCTACTTTAGCTTTGGCTTCTGCAACGGTACTAC
Source organism: Cruoricaptor ignavus (assembly GCA_030538575.1). Classification (GTDB taxonomy): domain Bacteria; phylum Bacteroidota; class Bacteroidia; order Flavobacteriales; family Weeksellaceae; genus JAUNTR01. The sequence goes on from JAUNTR010000007.1 coordinate 1,466, forward strand.
CCAAATCTCTGCCTTCTATACTGAAACCAACTGCAATATAACGACTACTCCCATCTCGATAAATGAACGTTGGCCCTGTAATGTAACTGATAGTTGCAATTTCTCGTAGTGGGATTTTCTTTCCCGATTCTGTTGGGATAAGGATATTTCCGATTTTTTCCTCATCATCTCGATATTCTTTAGCAAAGCGAATACGTACATCAAACATTCTATCTTCTTCGTAAAATGTGGTAGCAGCACTTCCTCCGATTGCCATTTCTACGACAGCTTGTGCGTTTGCCATATCTACACCATAACGAGCCATCTTGTTGTCATGGAGCTGAATACGAAGTTCTGGAAGCCCAATATTTCGGTAAACATTCAAATCCTCAATTCCTTTTACATCTCGTATAGCATCTGCTACTTGGTCTGCATATTCTTCGAGTTGGAACAAATCGTTTCCAAATATTTTTACTACCAAAGAACTCTTAACTCCTGCAACATATTCTTCTACATTATCTTGAATGGGTTGGCTGAATCCGAAAACAATTCCCGGATAAGTTTGCAATTCCTTACGCATTTCCTCAATAAGTTCGTCTTTGGAGAGTTTGCTTTTCCATTCTTTTTCGGGGTGAAGTTGTATGTGAAATTCTATATTGAAAAAACCTGTCGGATCGGTTCCATCATTTGGTCTCCCAACTTGGTTTAATACAAATTTCACTTCTTCAAAACCTCTGATTTTGTTTTTCATTTCTTTTGCCAATCGGGTAGATTCTTGTAGATTTACACTATTAGGAAGTGTTGCTCTTACATACAAAGCCCCTTCGTTTAGCCTTGGAATAAACTCTGTACCGTAACCCATAAAACGGATACCACAAATTGCTATAAGTGCGACAAAGCCTAAGATAGTTAGTTTTCTTCTCCTCTCGCTCCACAAAAATATTTTGTACATCCCTTTTTTGAAAAATCGTGAAATAATATTTTCTTTTTCTTTAATATTTTTCCGAAGTAAAAATTTGCACATTACAGGAACGTAAGTAATACTCAAAATTAATGAGCCCAAAAGAGCGTAGCCTAAGGTAAATGCGAGAGGAGTAAACATTTTTCCTTCTACTTTTTGGAAGGAAAAAATCGGGATAAGTGCAACGATTAGAATGATTTGTGCTAAAACAATGTATCCTGCAACACTTCCTGCACTTTTTTTGATAAGCCCCGATTTCGACATTTTATTGAAGGCCGACATTCCTGAATGATGTGCTTTCTTCTCCATTGCAACGAATACGGTTTCTACAATCACAAGTGTTCCTTCCAAAAGCAATCCGAAATCGATAGCTCCCATAGAAATCAAATTCGCAGGTAAACCCTGAATACGCAACATGATAATCGCAAATAAAAACGCAAGCGGAATAACGGAGGCTACGATTACAGTAGTTCGCCAATTGTAAAGAAAAATAAAAACAATAACCGAAACCAAAAATACGCCCTCTATAATATTTTTAGTTACAGTGCTTACCGTGGCGTTTACAAGTTCTGTACGATCGATAAACGGTTCTATTTTCACATCTTTCGGAAGAATATTATTATTCAGTTCCTCTATTTTTTCTTTCAATCTTGGGATTACATCTCCTGGGTTTTCGCCTCGTAGCATAATCACCACGCCTTGTACCAAGTCATCTTTATCTTGCAATCCCACTTGTCCTAACCTTGGTTTGGCTGAAATTTCGACTTTTGCGACGTGTTTTACCAAAATAGGCGTATTACCTCGAACTTCTATCAGTACATTTTCTATGTCATCTATGCTTTCCAAAAGCCCTACACCTCTTACTACATATGCCTGCGAACCACGTTCTATAACATCACCCCCTACATTTAGGTTGCTTTTGGCCATAGCTTCATATACATCTAAGGGAGATAAATTGTAGTTAGCCAATTCTGTTGGGTTGATTTTGATTTCATAGATTTTCTCTTCCCCTCCAAAACTTACAATATCTGCTACACCTGATACGGAAACCAATTCTCTTTCGATAACCCAATCTTGGATAGCGGTAATTTCTTTTATTGGTCTATCACTTCTAATAACGTAGCGAAATATCTCACCTGTTGCACCATATGGTGGTTCTATTTTTGCCTCTGCACCGGCAGGCAATTCTATTCCTTGAATACGGTTTGAGGCATATTGCTGTGCATAAAAATCATCTACATCATCATCAAAAATTATGGTAACCACCGATAGCCCGAATAAGGAAATAGAACGAACATCGGTTTTTTTAGGAATAGTATTCATCTGCTTCATGATCGGAAGCGTTACGAATTTCTCTATTTCTTCGGCACTTCTTCCCGGCCATTGGGTAATAACTCTTGCTCTGGTATTGGTTACATCGGGGAAAGCCTCAACAGGTGTATGCTTTAAACTAATAACGCCTATTACCACTAACAATCCCGTGAGAAAGAAAATGATAATCGGATTTTTCAATGAAAAAGCAACTATATTTTGAACGAATTTTTGCATAATGTATTTCTCTTTATTCTATTCGTTTATTTATTGAGTTCTTCAAAAATCAACAACTGGTTTTGGGTAATAATTTTTTCGTTCTCGTCTAATCCGCTTTTTATGTAGGTTGTTTCATCACCTTTGGTTAGAAGTAAAACTTCACGAGGCTGAATATCACAATCATTTTTGTACACCAATACATAATTTTTTCCATTGAAAAATACCAAGCTCGAAGTTGGTATGGCTATTTCTTGTTTATTGTCTTTTCTAAGAGCTGTGATGTCGGCAATCATTCCTGGTTTTAGTTTGTAGCCATCATTCTCCAATACAATTTTTGCTTTTAGTACTTTGGCATCTTCATCTAAGATGTTAGAAATCATATCAATTTTTCCTTTGAAAATTTCATTGGGATAAGAAAGTGTTTTAATTTCCACATCCATTCCTTTGCTTATAAAGGCTATATCGGTAGAGTAGATATTTGCCATAGCCCATACATTGTTTAGATTGGAAATGGAAAAAAGAGTTTCACCGTCATTGGTTACAGTTGTTCCGGAATTGATATTTTTAGTTGTGATGATTCCCGAAGCTGGAGCTTTTATTTGGAACACATTTCTGTTACTACTTGCACTGTACAAACGCAAATTAGCTTCTACCTTTTGCTTTTCGGATTCTAAAACTCGGAGGTTGCTTTTCACCTCTACCAAATCTCTGTTCGAGGAAATCCCATCTTTGTACATTTGTTCTTTGGCTTTTAATTCTACTTTGGCAATTTCCATTTGTGCTTTCAAGGAATTGAGTTCTGCTTGTAATGAGCTGAGTTCCGTACTTTGCATCTCAGCCAAAACCTGCCCCTTGGTTACGGCATCTCCTAATGAAAAATAGGTATTGGATATAACCCCATCTACAAGGCTCGCAAAATGCACAACTTTATCAGGATTAGTTTCTATACTTCCCGTTAAATGTATTTTTTCGACAACGTCTCGTTTTTCGGCAGTTGTTATTTTAATAATAGTTTTATTTTTCTCACTCAGGCAATATTTTTCTTGTGATACAAATTTCGGCTCTTCGTTGTTTTTACAACCAACAAGCAATAGAACAAATGAAATGGTTATGATTATTTTCTCCATATTATTTAAGGTAATTAAAGGTCTTTTCCTAATGAGTAATTGAGTTCTTCGGTTTTTTGAGCTACGTTTTTTTGAGCCTCGAGAATGATTTTTTTGTTGCTAAGATAGGCATCCATAAAATCGAAATACTCCAGCATACTCACATTACGAGCTGTAAAATTTTTGGTGTAACTTTCCAAAAGCAAATCCAAGTCGGTTTCATAATCTATTTCAATTGTATTGAGAAAATCCGTAGCTTGCTGTAATAATTGGTAGGACAAATATATTTCATTTCGGATGGTCAAATCTGCTTGTTCTCTTTGTATTTTTGCATTTTCGATACTTATTTGTGCTTTTTGAATATTGCCTTTATTTCGATTGAAAAACGGCAAATCAAACGAAACTCCTACACCCACAAAGTTCAGCATTGTACTCCCATTTCGGTCATAGTTCACTCCAAATTTCAAATCGGGAGTACGCTGTGCTTTTTCGTAAGCCAACCTTTTTTGGGAATAATCTTCTTCCAACAATGCCAATTTATAATCAGGTCGGTTTTCTTTGGCACTTTCAATCGTTTGGTCAGCGAAAAGCATTTCATAAGATTTGGCACTTTTCATAAAATCATCATCCGTAATTTCAATGGAAAATGTAGGGCTAAGCCGAAGCAGCAATCTCAGCTCCTTTTGCACTTCGTTGGATTGGTGATTAAGCTCTAAAATTTCTTTATTAATTTCAAGATGCTGTGCCTTCAATCGAATATATTCTGCTTTTGAAATATTGCCTGCACTCAGCTGATTTTGGTAGGCATTAGTAAGTATAGAAATGCTTTCAATCAACTTTTGATGAACTTTTATTGAGTGTTGTATGTACTGTAAATCAATCAATTTATTTCGCAATTCGAGTTTTAGACCTCGTAATAAATCTTCAAAATACTTTTCGGCTTTTGAGACATCCACCTCTTCCAAAGCGATGAGTTTTTTGCGTTTGCCTGCGGTTTGTACCAATTGGCTAATTTCAAAAGCGATTTGCTGATTTCGCCCCAAATTACCAAAAAAAGGAGGAGAAGGTTCTACAGTAGAGTTTTTCCAGAGATTGATTTCACTTATCGAAAATTCAGGATTTGCCCAAGATTTTGCTTGGATAACCTCAGCTTGTTGGCTTTCAATATTTAGCTTTTCGGAAATAAGCAAGAGATTATTTTGCAAAAAAATGGTTTCAGCCTCTTGTTTTGAAATCCTGAGCCTTTCTTGTGCTGAAAGCCCAAAATTTAGAACCAATAAAATAGATGATAAAAAAATACGTCTCATTCCGCAACTGTTATAGAAGTTGCAAAAATGGTTTCATCTACCTTAAAAAAGGCTTAAAGAATATAAAATTTGGCTTAATCTCGGGGAAACTCCATACTGAAAACATTTTCGGATTTTTCGGTTAATTGATACTTTATCACGATGTTGTGAATGGTAAAAATCTTTTTGGAAAGAACCAGGCCAAGCCCAAAGCCCTGCTGTTTTTTCGAGTTTTCGCCTCTGAAAAAATGCGAAAATAAAAATTTTTGTTCTTCGCCAGACAGTGTTTTTCCTGTATTGGAAATCGTAATTTTAAGTTGTTCCGAATGACCTACGAAAGTTATTTTTGCTTTATTATCATCGGAATAATGAACAGCGTTTAATAATAAATTTAAAAAAGCTTGTTTTATAAGCGATTCATTTGCAAGAGTTTTCAGCACCGTTTCATCAAGATTATCGGGAGTAAAATTAACCTCGAAATTAAAATATGGATAAAGTAATTTTACCTCCGAAATACAATCGAAAACCACCTCATCTACCCGAATTATATTTTTAGAAATTTCTTGTCCTGCTTCTATTTTTGAAATCTGTAATAATACATTAATTATATTCCCGAGCGATTTTGCCTTTTGAGTTTGTTGGCGGAGTTCCGATTTTATTTGAGCCAAATTATCTTGTCTTTCCAGTTTTTCCAGCTCGGAAACCAGCACGGCAATTGGCGTTTTCAGTTCGTGGGAAATATGTTGAATACTGTATTTTTGGAATACAAAAGCTTCGCTTGTACGCTTCTTTAGTTCATTAAATTTTTCGGATAAATTTTGCAATTCAGAGGTTGTGGTTTTCAGTTCCAGAGGTTGATTCAGCTCGTTACTCAAATCATAATTTTCAATTTTTTTGGTAAGTTCAGAAATAGGTTTTGCAATGATATTAGAGAGATAAAACGACATTAAAAGCACAACACCAACAATGCCAATAAAAATACTGATAAGTACCTTTTGCAGAAAATTTTTCTTAGAATACCCAAAATAATCGTATGCTTTGCTTATCCCGTAATATCCTTTGCCATTGCTTTCCACATAAACGCCTATCAAATCATAGCCGTCTTCTTTGGTTTCTATCCAATTATTTGCTACGGATAATTTATTGAGAATTGTGCTTGCTTTGGATATATCTAAACTATCGATACTGGAAAATACAAGTGTTTTGTTTTGGTCATAAATAAGCATTTTTTCATCATAAAAATCATGAATATCTTGCTTATCCAATAAATACGAAACCTCTTCGCTTATTTTATTAAACTGATCGATAAGCCCTGCTGCGTATTTTATTTTTTCAAATTGCTTTTGCTGAAATTCTTCTTCACGATGTGCTGAAAAAAGTATTAATACAATTGCCAACGATATAGCAGACAACACTATTACTGTACTGGAAAAATAGATGAGTATTTTATTTCTGATTTTCACGTTGAATAATTATGAGTTATAAAAGATTAGTTATGAGTTATAAATCATCACTCAAATAATATCCGTAACCGATTTTGGTTTTAATTGTATTTTTCCCGAAAGGTTTATCTATCTTATTCCGTAGGAAATTAACATAGACCTCTATTGTATTGGTATTTATATCGACCGATGTTCCCCAAATTTCTTTTATCAAATCGTTTTTAGAGATGATTTCTCCTGGGTTTTTACAAAGTCTAAACAAAATCTGATATTCTCTTGGTGTAAGCTGAACACTCTGGTTTTGCCTCTTTACAGTTTTTTGTTTTGTATTTATCTGAATATCAGAATATACAATAATTTCCTTAGCATTATTATCCGTTTGTATTGTACTTCTTTTGATAAGCGAATTGACTCTCAAAATCAGTTCTTTCATAAAGAAAGGTTTTGTAAGATAATCATCTGCCCCACTATCAAAACCTTTTATTTTGTCTTCAAGTTCATCAAAAGCAGTGAGCATAAGAACAGGTGTTTGGGTATTATACTTCCTGAAATCTTTACACAAATCGTAGCCATTTTTCTTCGGTAGATTAATATCCAAAATCACACAATCGAAGGATTCTTTTTTCAGAAATCGTTCTGCCAAAAAACCATCAAAGGCAGTTTCAACTAAAAAATTTTCCGCCAAGAGAGCTTCGCAGATATTTTTGTTGAGTGTTATTTCGTCTTCAATAATCATAATTTTCATACAACAAAAATAAGCAAAATACAAGATTCAAAACACCCAACCAAATTAAGATTTATACGAATAAGTTTAATTTGCAATAAAAATATTTGTTCCGTCCTGAATAACCCGTGTAGATTATTCGGAACGGAAGGATATTGTGTATTCTATTTTTTTAATAATAATTTTTATTACACTCGTTTCTTCTTTTTCCTTTCGTAGATAATTTCGGTGATTTTGCCACCAAACCAAGAAAATGGGAAAAAGGTAAGGAAAATAGATATTTTGTAAAACGTAGGATGATATGGGAAAATCATAACATCCAACATCGCCATAAATAGCAAAATAAACCCGATGAGAATGGCATAGGCTACTTTGGCATACTTTACAATAATGGCTGTTGTAACACCACCAACCGTTGCAGAAACGCCAGATAGAAATAATAGAAATGCAAAAAAGCCATCATTATTTTTCATAGAAAAAAGAAAGTTTTCCCAATTTTGAAATGGCGAAAAACGCTCGTAAGTTACCCAATCGGGATTTATCCTTATCCCAAGTGATATAATAAGAGCCGACACCGCAAGCCCAACAAAAACCCCAATTGTATTTCTAAAAAAATTCATTAATCTAATTAAAACTGATGAGCAATCACAGATATTTCTATATCTACATTTTTGGGAAGGCAAGACACTTGCACCGTTTCCCTTGCAGGATAATAATCTTCAACCAAATAAGAAGCATAAACCTCGTTCACTTGCGAGAAATCTTCCATATCTTTTAGGAAAATGGTGGCTTTTACTACGTTTTTGAAAGTCATTCCAGCTTCGTTTAAAACAGCTTCCAAATTTCTCATTACTTGGTGGGTTGCCTCTGTAATGCCTTCTTCCACGAGTTTTCCCGTAGCAGGATTTAGAGGAATTTGCCCCGAAACATACAGCACACCATTTACAAGATTGGCTTGTGCATAAGGACCGATAGCTGCCGGTGCATTGGTTGTAGATATTATGGTTTTCATTGTTTACTTTTATTTTTTCAGCAAATATAATACTATGTCTTTGTATAAAAAAATTTAGAATCTCGCTCCTGGGTCGGTAAAACTTCTATCTCTGTACTTCAATGCATCGCTCAGGATATTGGCTTTAATTCCGATAAAGAAATCATAAACTTTATATTGTCCAAAAGGCACCCAATTGAAATTGATGGTAAAACTTCGCTGGTCTCTGCTAAATCCAATTCTGGTATATGCCAATTCTTTGGTTATAAAATCGTAATTGGTACTTCCGTTGATATTCCAATATGGCGTAAGTTTCAGCGTTCCGTTCAATCCCAAAGATGCTACGGATGAGCCAAACCTTGTTGTGCCTCTTGTGTATGCGTAATTAGCATTAAGGTTCAGCGTCCAAGGTTGCGAGAAATGAGCGTAACCATTATCATCAAAGAAATAATTTTCGTTTCTTATCTCGCCTTTTGTTTTGTATAACTCCGATGGTTTCTTTTTATCTTTATTAAAGAGTGCATCGCTCAACGGTACAGAAAATTGCATATTAAATCCTTGTACATTGAATTTTCCAAAATTCTCGGTTCTTGTTCCCAAACCATTACTATCATAAACCATTTCGTAAGGGTCGATTACCAAACTGGAATTAAGGCTTACTTTCCCATCAAAGAAAGACGTTTGCCCACTTACATTTATCATAGACCATTTATGGTTTTTCGCAGCGAAGTTGTAACCACCCGAAACATTTAAAGTTTCAAAAAGTTTCACTTTTTTCAGTCCGGTAGAATCTTTTTTGGAACGAACTTTCATTTCAATATTATTAGAAATGCTGTACGTCATCGCACCGACCATTCCCGTAGATGGACTTCCGAAAATCCCTCCATCGAAGATGGAATACGGTGTCATTTCACCATTGGCATTGTAATAGTTTTTGTAATATCCCCAATTTGGCGTTCCAAAATCTGGCTGATAAGAAAACCCAATACTCGGTATCATCATATGTCTTACCCTTTCTATCATCGCACCTTTTTTCAGATTAAGCATCCCATACAACGTAGTCTGCAAACTGGCACTTGCGGAGAAAACCGAAAAACCTGCAATGTTTTTATTATAAATATTATCTATTTGGTTGGTAAGAGGATTGTAACTTCTGGTAAGTGTTTTGGTCGTTAGGACATTATTGGCTTGTGCGGAAATAGAAAATGTAAAATATTTTGCCACATTGGTATTTGTAGCTACAGAAAGATTGTTTTGCAATCCTGTTTGCATATCGTCCCACATTGTTTTTGTAAACATATCTCGCTGTGCAACATTGTTCACAAAATTAGAAAAATTAAAGCCTGTATTTACGGTAATATTATGCAGTAAACCTTGCCTTATTCCTCCATTTTTTGGATTGAAAAGATAAAACTGATTAATAGCAACATTCAGCTGTGGTAATCTAAGATTTACCGTTCCCGTTGCAAAATTTTGAGAATAAGACGAAGTTCCCGTAATGGTTATTGGTAAGGTAAGAAATCTTTTCGTAGCACTAATCGTAGAATTCTGTTGGGTATTAAGAATACTTTGGTCGAAGATATAATTGTTATTAATGGTATTGGAGTAAAACCTATTACTCACCACATTTACCGAAGCCGAAAAATTGAAATAAGGATTTGCCTTTGTATCTTGCTGATGTTGCCAAGCAATTCTGTAAGTAGAAGATTTGCTGTATCCGTCCAAACCTTTAATTCCTGTAATCGTATTTCCAATTTCGGAGGAGAAACTGCCGTTGTATCTGTAATTTTTTCTGTAATTAACTTCGGGGCGAATATTCCAACTTCCTTTGGTGAAGAAATCCAAAAGCACCTTTACATCAAAATGGTCACCTATGGGTTGGTAATATCCCAAACCATTCAGGAAAAATCCGACATCTTGTCGCTCACCAAAACTCGGTATTAAAATCCCTGCACTTCTTTTATCCGAAAACGGCAAAATCCCAAATGGCAAAGCCAAAGGTGTTGGCACACTTTCAATATACATTTGTATAGGCCCTGTAATGACTTGGGATTTATTTTTCCCTCTAATCAATTTAATATTCGGAGCTAAAAGATAATAATCCGCAATGGTATCTTTTTTATTAAGGAAATACTCATCGGTTGTATATTTCCCTTTTCTCATAAAGAATACAGAGTCGCTTATTTTTTTGGTTTTTTCGGCTACAATTACGCCTTCACTTTCCTCTGTTCGGGCATTGTAGGCAATCGCTTGTCGGTTTTTATAATTAAAATTGAACTGGTCGGTTTCATAGGTTTTCCCACCTTGGTCGGTAATTACGGGTTCTATAACTCTCCCGGCTTCATTCAGTTTTCCACGTGCAAAAACCATCCCTGTATTCCAATCTATGGAGATATAATCTGCCTTTATTTTCATATCCTGATACGTTACTTGGGCGTTTTTGTTCAGGTAAGTCATTTTTTTGGGAATATCGTTACGAATGTTATCCGCTTCCGATTGCACCACATCATCCAACTGTTCTTCTTTTACAACAATGGTATCTTTTTTGGACACAGAGCTATTAGTATCCTGATTTTTAGACAAGTCTTGAGCATTTATTTGTGCTAAAAAAATGTTAAAAATTAGGATAATTAAAAATTGTAGTCTATTTTTGAGGCTTATTTTGATTCTGATAGATTTTAAAATTACTGGGGTCAAAATTAAATATTTTTATTAAATAATAAAGATGAATATTAAAACAAATTATCTGAAAAAATATTTTACCGCTGTTTTATTATTTTTAATGGCGTTTTCTTATGCTCAAAAAAAATTCACTATCGTATTAGATGCAGGGCACGGCGGACACGACCACGGTGCGAATAGAACCTATTCCGACATTGGCTATGTTGCAGAAAAAGACATCACCCTTGCCGTTACCCTAAAAGTAGGAAAAATGCTGGAACGCAACAAAGATTTCAAAGTGGTCTATACAAGAAAAACCGATATTTATCCTTCTTTGACAGAAAGAACCAATCTTGCCAACAGAAGCAAAGCCGATTTATTTGTTTCCATACACGTGAATGCCAACCAAAGAACAGCTCCCTACGGAACGGAAACTTATGTACAAGGTCCTGACCAAAACAAAACCAATTTGGAAGTGGCAAAAGCCGAAAACGAGGTAATCTATTTAGACGCTCAAGATAAGGAAACCTTTGCCTCCTACGACCCCAAATCTCCGGAATCGCTAATTGCCCTAAAAATACAACAAGCCCGCTATTTGGAAGCGAGTTTGAAATTAGGTGGTTTTGTGGAAGACAACTTTGCCAACAAAGACAAACGCTTGTCCAGAGGTGTAAAACAAGCCAACTTCCACGTTTTGCGTATGAATGCAATGCCTTCGGTACTTATAGAAATGGGATTTGTAAGCAATTATGATGAGGCACATTATATAGCCTCTACCAAAGGACAAAACGAAATTTCCGAAAGTATATACAAAGCCATCCTTAGTTATAAAGATGCTTTTGATAGAAAAGGAAGCTCCCTTGCAAACACAAAACCTGAACCTGTAAAACCCATAGAGCAACCACTGAAAAACGATTTCCGCATTTTACTAATGAGTACACCAACCAAGTACAATGCAGGCGACCCAGCACTAAAAGGACTCAATTATATTCTCCCAATAAAGGAAGGTAACGTTTACAAATACTATTACGCTACAACCAATTTGGCATCGGTAAGAGACAATAATTTGAAAACTGCCAAAGATGCTGGTTTCCGCAATGCTGCTGCAGTAGGTTTCGTTCCGAACCAAAAATTAGGAACCGGATTCTATACAATAGAAGTTATTGCAAGTAAAGATAAACTGAGTAGCAATTCGCAAATCTCGCAAATACTGAAAGACAAATTGGTTCGCACGAAAGAAAAAGGCGTTTTCTATTACACTTACGGTAATGTGAAATCGTTGGAAGATGCCGTAGCCTTACAAAAAGAGTTGGAAAGCAAAGGCATAAAAAACACTGTAATACAGAAAGTTACAAAATAAAAGTAATTTAATTAAAAACAATTTTCGGACTACAAAAATTTTTCATACTTTTGCAGTCCGTTTTTTTGTAATTAATATTATAAAAAACAGTTCGGCCTATTCGTCTAGTGGTAAGGACTCAAGATTTTCATTCTTGCAACAGGGGTTCGATTCCCCTATAGGCTACAAAACTTAATTGGTTTTTGGGATTATCAGAATTTATTTTAAGATTTAATTCAAAAAATAAAAAGACTAAGAATCAATAAGTTATAAAAAATATTGTAAAAAAGTTTAAAAATAATTTGCAGAGAACCAAAAAAGTTATATCTTTGCACCCACAATTGAGAAACAGTTATGGCAAATCATAAATCAGCATTAAAAAGAATTAGACAAAACAACGCAAGAAGATTGCGTAACAGATACTATCATAAGACTGCAAGAACAGCTATGAAAACGTTGAGAAACGAAGAAAACAAAACTGTTGCTACAGAGCAATTACCAAAAGTGATTTCTTTGTTGGATAAATTGGCTAAGAAAAACATTATCCACAAAAACAAAGCAGCTAACTTAAAAAGTAAACTAACTAAGCACGTTAATAAATTAGCGTAATTATAAAAAATAGTTGGCCCGTTCGTCTATCGGTTAGGACTCAAGATTTTCATTCTTGCAAGAGGGGTTCGATTCCCCTACGGGCTACAAAAAAGCACTTACAAATTTTGTAAGTGCTTTTTTTGTATCATTAATCTAAATCACATTTCATTAATTAGCCAAAGTCTTTATTCACCCTAAAGAAAATCTTTACCGAAAAGCTGTAAACGCCTATTATTAGGACATCCATACCTTATTCTATTCTGTAAAAGTTAACTTTTCAAAACGAAATAAGTTTTTATTTCACAAAAAAAGCCTTCACACAGTTAATTAATCTTATTTATTACTTAATTACCATTTTATCTACTTATAGTTACTACATTTGTAATGTATTTTTTGGATTAAAACAAATAATTCAATATTAATATAGATAGAATTAAGCTTCTGTACCTTCAGGAGCTTTTTAGTATTAAACGAAATTATATTACAGCTTTATGAAAAAACAAATATTTTATCTCGGGAGTATTGCTTTATTTCTGGCAACTTCTGGCAATTTATCCGCACAAACGGATCCTGAAAAAACCACAGACATAGAAGAAGTAGTGGTAAGAGGCGTTTATGGTATTAAACAAACTGCTGATGAACTAAGTGGTTCGGCAGGAAAAATTTCTAAAGAAACCTTGGATAAACCTACTGGTGTTTCGATAGATAATTTATTGCAGGGCAGTTCGCCAGGAATTATGTCCACCGCAGGAAGTGGACAACCTGGTGCGGCATCTATCACGCTTGTTCGTGGGATTTCTTCGCTTACTTCAGGGAATTCTCCTTTATATATTATAGATGGAGTTCCTGTAATGACAGGCGATATATCAGGAAGTTTAGCTACACAAAACGCACTTTCCCTCATCAATCCAAATGATATTGAAGATATACAAATCTACAAAGATGGGGTTGCAACTTCATTATTCGGTTCCAGAGGTGCGAATGGAGTTATTGTAATAAAAACGAAATCGGGAAAGAAAGGAAGAAGCAGTATTAATCTGACTACGGAAATAGGAACATCTGATATTGCGTTTGAGAAATTCAATATGCTTTCTGCGGCGGAGCAAGTGCAATTATATGCAAGAGGCTATCGGAACAATTCGCAATACAGCAACCTTACAGAAGCAGAAGCTTATCAACAAGCGGTAAATTACTTCAGATGGGATGGGACAACCAACGAGGATTGGAGAAGAGCTTCCCGTAGAAGCAACCCTGCCTATTCCCGATACAATGTGAATTTTAGTGGTGGTTCGGGTAATTTCCAAATTTTCTCTTCCTTAGGATATTTGGAGCAAGAAGGTGTTGCGAAAAATGCCGACTTCAAAAGATATACAGGAACGCTAAAAGGAGATTGGAAAGCTAATGATAAACTGAAAACTTCTTTTAGTATTAATCTTTCCAGAGGGATACAAAATGGTGCTTTAGCAAACTTATCTTTTGAGAATCCTGTATTATTTGGTAATCTTATTTCACCAACTCAGTCTATCTATAATGCAGATGGTAGCTATAATTTGAATTTGAGATTTACCAATCCTCGTACCAACCTAATCGGCGTACAAAATAGAAATATTATACAAGGCGTATTCGATAAGGTATTAACTTCATTATCCATAGATTACGACATTGCGAAATACCTTACCTACAATACCAGTTTTGGTATAGATTATACAAATGGGGAAGAAACAACGTTCTATAATCCTGACTTCGGAAGTGGATACACTCCTGCAGATACCAATGGTAACGGTTACCTCGCAAAAAACCACCGTACGTTCCTAACTTGGAACTGGTACAATTTCCTCAACTTTAACAAAAGATTCGGAAAACACGATGTATCGGCAACCATAGGTTTTGAAGCTACGCAGAGAACATCCAGATACAACAGTTTTGCTGGAAAAGGATTCCCTGCAGGATTAGATTTGCCTTATGCAGATTTAGCTGCCAATCCAACTGCTGTTGGCTCTAACCAAGTGCGTTGGGGATTAGTGGGATATGTTGCAAGAGCCTCTTATACCTACAACAGAATTGCCACAATTACCGCTTCTGCAAGACGAGATGGTTATTCTGGTTACACAGATTATTACGGAAATTTCTACTCCATTGGTGGAAATGTAGATATTGCAAGATTAGCAGGAATAAAGGAACAACTAAGAACCCTAACCCTAAGAGCCAGCTACGGGCAAAATGGAAACCAAGCAGTAGGTCCTTACGACAAAATGCCTCAATATGCTTTGGACTACAGCTATGCTAACCTAAATGGTGGTGGAATAGAATCTCCAGGAGCAGCGATAGAAGGTTTGAAGTGGGAAGTTTCCAACAAATATAATGTTGGTTTAGATTTTGCCTTGGGACGAACTGGAAAAATATTTGGTAGTGTAGATTTATATGCGAATAAAAATAACCAACAGATTTTTAACGAACAACTTTCCCTAACCTCAGGTTTTAGCCAAATTAAAAGAAATTTGGCAGACGTAACCTCCAAAGGTATTGAGGTGAGTTTAGGTGCAAATTTAATTAGAAAAGAAGATTTTAACTGGACGGTAAACGGTAATTATTCCTACAACACGAGCGAAATAAACAAATTGACAGGTGGGGAAAATGTTTCTCAAATCAATGGTTTCAAAGCTTTCAAAGTGGGACATAATCCTACGGAATTCTATACCAGACTTTGGGCAGGTGTAGATGCCCGCAACGGAGACCCACTTTGGTACACCGATGAAACAAGAACCCGAACTACAAACAACATCAACAATGCTGCTCTTTCCTTCACAGGGAAAAAAGCATTGCCAACTCACATCGCAGGTTTTACTAATAATTTACAGTACAAAGGATTTAATTTATCTTTTACAGTAACTTATCAAGGTGATTTTTCTGTATATGATTCCTCAGCTTGGTTGTATGATAACTCTGGCGAAATGGCACCTCTTAACATTTTTGCTTCCGCATTATACGATTCTTGGACACCAGAAAACACAGGAGCATCTAATCCAAAATTTGTTTTCGGAGGAAATAGATCGAGCAACAGCCAATCTACAAGATATTTGTACGATGGAGATTTCATAAGATTGAAAAATGTAGAAATAGGGTATCGCATAAAACAAGAAACCTTGAAAATCAATAGTATACAAAGCGTATATCTATATCTTAGAGGAACCAACTTGCTTACTTATGCTTTTGATAAAAATCTATATTTTGACCCAGAATCCAACTCTAATCAGTATAATAACACAGTTTCTAACTTAGGAGTATATTCTGCAACACAACCTATGATGAGACAGTTTATCTTAGGTGTAACAATGGATTTCTAAATCTTTTTTATCATTAATTAAAATTTTTAAAACAAAATGAAACTAAATAAAATCATAATATCAAGCATCATCGCACTCGCTACTTTGGGAGCTTGCCGAGAAGATTTCCTCGATGAAAAACCTGTAAACAGATTGGCTTTGGAAGATGCCATTACCAATGAAGGCACGCTAACTACTGCTGTAAACGGATTGTACAACTTTTTGGGAACTCCCGAAACTTTCGGTGGAAACATACAGACTTTAAACGAACTTTTGGGGGACAATGCCTTTGTAAGCTCTGCAAATAGTGGTAGATTTAGTACCACACGAAACACAGATTTATCATTTTTCACCACTCAAAATGGTTATTTCCGTACAATTTGGGAAGATTTGTACCGTACGATAAACAACACCAATATCATATTGAGTTTTGAGGGGAAAATTCCCGATGACCCGAATGTTTCGGGAACTCCCGATAATCTTTTTGCACAGGCAAAAGCCGTGCGTGCATTGTGCTATTATCAATTAGTAAATTTTTACAGTGAAGATTATGGCAGAGGCAATCAGGATTTGGGAGTACCTATCGTATTGGATTTCAATGTAGAAAGAAAGCCTGCAAGAAATACAATACAGGAAGTTTACACGCAAATTCTAAAAGATTTAAACGAAGCTGAAGGTACGATAAACAATAGCAACAATAAAAAAATCGGGAAAACTGCCGTACAATTATTGCTTTCCAGAGTTTACCTTTCTCAGAAAAATTATACCAAAGCTAACGAATATGCTCAGTTGGTTTTAGACAATGCGAGCCATACACTTTTACCGGCATCGCAGGTTAGCACGTTCTTTACTTTGGATGGCGAAAGCAATTCTGAAACCATTTTCCAAATAGATTATAATACGAATAAAACCAATGGTTCTGGTTTTGTTTCCACTTGGTATTCGGGAGGTACATATCGTCAGAATTTTGCTACACGAGCATTCTACGATAAATTGGATGATAAAGATGTAAGAAAAAACACTTGGTACAAAATAACAGGAGCAAGCGTAACGAGAGATGGAGTGGATATTTTGCAAACTTATCCCGATACACCAAAACCCGTAGATGTATGGAAATACACATCTAACGTGCGAGATGCCGTGATTTTGAGAAAAACAGAAGCCGTTTTCAATCAAATAGAAGCCTTGTATCATACCAATCCTACTTTGGCAGCGGAACGACTACAAACTTGGGTTTCGGCAAACAGAATTGAGGATTATACTGTAACTGCAACAGGAACAGCATTGTTGCAAGAAATTCTTTTCCAAAAAAATATCGAGTTTTTCTTGGAAGGTTTCCGTTATCAAGATTTGAAAAGAAACGGACTGAGCTATACCAATCCGCAAACGGGCGTAACCCTTACTCCGAATGATGTTGGTTTCAAAGCATTCTATATCCCAGAATACGAAACCAATAACAATACGAATATAAAACAGTTTCCTACAAACTAATTCATAAAAACGTATTATCTAAGTCGGCTTAATAATTATATTAGGTCGGCTTTTTTTCTTTAATTAAATCGATGTATCGTTTTTCATTAATTCAGTAAAATTTATACAATTTCTAAAATGATAACTAAAATCCTCTTCGGAGGAAAAAATCCTTATCTTTGATGATAATTTAATCATTTCGTAAACTATGAATATTCTTATTGTAAACGGTCCTAATCTGAATCTGCTCGGCACACGAGAACCCGAAATCTACGGCAACCAAACTATGGAATCTTGTATTGAGGAACTAAAAACTGCTTTCCCAAATGTGAAGATAGATTATTACCAATCTAACCACGAAGGAGCGATTATTGATAGACTTCAAAACGATGATTTCGATGCTTTGGTCATTAATCCCGGGGCGTTCACGCATTATTCTTATGCCATTGCGGATTGTTTGAAAAACATAAAAAAGCCGAAAATAGAAGTACACATCAGCCACATTTACAAACGTGAGGAATTTCGCCAAAAATCTGTAACCGCCGCTTATACCGATGGCATACTCTCTGGCTTCGGGCTAAAAGGCTACCAATTGGCAATCGCCAGTTTTTTGTAAAGTTTTTTAAGCGAGGTAAATTGTGTACATTTAGTGGTTATCTTTAATTATAAAAAAAATATTAAAAACTTTAAGTGAAAGTGAAAACTTATTTTCAAAATAATACATTTTATTGGTTATTAATTTTATTTATTGGAACTTTAATTGCTTGGAATACTTTTTTTTTATTTTCAAGATTTGAATTTATCATATTCCTTCCAATAATCATACAAACTATTTTACTTTATTTGATAGTAACTAAAAACAAATATGCAAAACTTGGAATTAAAATTTGGACTATATTTTTTTTGATTATAGCTTACGGATTACAATTTTTTGGACAAACTCTTAAATTTTTTGCTACCAATTTTACTGAATTTGATGGTTTAAATTATTTTCGAGTATTACTATTCCTTGTTATTGGTATTTTTCTTTTGATTTTTACAAATAAAACTGTTGAGGTTAAATAATTTCTGCAAATAACACAACATTTGTAAAACGCAAAACTGAAGAATTATTAGAACGGCTTTTTCCACTTCCCAATTTTTTTGTAATTTGGTTCGATTGAAAAAACATTTGTTTCAATCGAGTTTGGAAATTTTGCAAATGCCTTTTCCGTTACCTTAGCAATATCGAAGAAAATACCGTAAAATGAACAAGACAAAAACAAAACTTTATAGAAAAGT
>JAUNTR010000007.1:20249-24086 GCA_030538575.1 Cruoricaptor ignavus
AAAATAGAAAAATCCACCTTTTTACGGGTGGATTTTCTTTTCAATATCAATTTTCTATTTATAGTTGCGGACCTGCTGCTACCAATTTTTTGGCATCATCGTTATCGCAATATTGCTCGAAGTTTTTAATATATCTTGCTGCCAAATCTCTTGCTTTGGTTTCCCATTCTGCGGCATCGGCATAAGTATCTCTTGGGTCGAGAATACCTTCGGAAACGTTTGGCAAAGCTGTTGGGATTTCCAAATTCATCACAGGAACTACGGTTTTCGGTGCATCATCAATAGAACCATCAATAATCGCATCGATAATCGCTCTGGTATCTTTTAGGGAAATACGTTTTCCTGTACCATTCCAACCAGTGTTTACCAAATAGGCTTTTGCACCGTGTTCTTTCATTTTACCAATTAATGTTTTAGAATACATCGTTGGATGCAAAGTAAGGAATGCCTCACCAAATGCAGGAGAGAACGATGGTTGAGGCTCGGTAATTCCTCTTTCAGTTCCTGCCAATTTAGATGTATAACCGCAAAGGAAATGGTATTGTGCTTGGTCTTCGTTCAACACAGAAACAGGAGGCAATACACCAAATGCATCAGCAGAAAGGTAAACAATTTTGCTGGCGTGTCCTGCTTTGGACGGTAGAACAATTTTATTAATATGATAAATTGGGTAAGAAACTCTGGTATTTTCTGTAATAGAATTATCTTTATAATCCGTTTCTCCATACTCGTTTACCACTACGTTTTCCAATAGGGCATCTCTTTTTATAGCACGGAAAATGTCTGGTTCTTTTTCCTCAGTCAAATCAATTACTTTGGCGTAGCAACCACCTTCGTAGTTAAATACACCATTGTCATCCCAACCGTGTTCGTCATCCCCGATTAGGTAACGTTTTGGGTCGGCAGAAAGTGTAGTTTTTCCCGTTCCGGAAAGTCCAAAGAACAATGCTACATCGCCTTTTTCGCCCACGTTTGCAGAACAATGCATAGATGCCATACCTTTCAACGGAAGATAGTAGTTCATCATTGCAAACATACCTTTTTTCATTTCTCCACCGTACCAAGTTCCACCAATAATTTGGATTCTTTCAGTAAGGTTGAACATTACGAAGTTTTCGGAATTAAGACCTTGTTCTTTCCAATTCGGGTTGGTAGTTTTAGAACCATTCATCACGATGAAATCTGGCTCACCAAAGTTTTCCAACTCGTAGTTAGAAGGGCGGATGAACATATTCGTAACGAAATGTGCCTGCCAAGCCACTTCCATTACAAATCTCACTTTCAATCTTGTATCTGGGTTTGTACCGCAAAATGCATCTACAACATATAGTTTTTTGGAGCTGGAAAGTTGCTCCAAAACCAAATCTTTACAAGACTTGAAAATTTCGGGGGTTGTAGGAAAATTCACTTTTCCGTCCCAGCAAATTGTATCTTTGGTTACATCATCTTTTACAATATATCTATCCTTTGGCGAGCGACCAGTGAAGATTCCTGTTTTCACGGCAACGGCTCCAGATTCTGTAATTGCACCTTTTTCAAAACCTTGGTTTTTTTTGGACATTTCTGCTTTGAAAAGTTCCTCGTAAGTTGGGTTATAAACGACTTCGTGGTATCCTGTGATTCCCAACTCGTGTAACTCTTGAATGATTTTAATGTTTTTCATAAAAATATAGATTTTAAAGTTATATTCTATCTCTTTTTAAAGACGTACAAATTTACGATTAATGCTTTTTTTATGGGTCTTAAAACTACTGATATTAATCAGAATTGACAAGAAAAATGTAAAGAATTAATTTTAAGACATTTACAAAATCATCTCTTTCCACTCGAAAATTGTTGGAAAGCCTTTTGCTGTAAAGTATTCTACGTGATTTTCAAACTTAGAACTCATTACAAAATCTCCGCCCCAAGCTCCCAAACTTTTCACAAAAGTAGGGCAATCGGGGAAAATTTGGTCTTTTACCGTTTCCATTTTTATGATGCGAGAAAGCGTTTTTTCGTGCAAAGCCATTATTTCCGAAAACTTTTCTATCGTTTTTGTTTGAATAATTTCTTTGGTAAAATCTGTAAATTGCTGAATAATTTCCGCAGATTTTTCTACGCTTTTATACATTTTTATCCCTTCTCTGGAATCTTGTTTTTGGTTGAGATGAATAAAAATAAGTTCGTTTTTAAATTCAGGATTAAAATCTATGCGTTGCCATTCCCGTTTCTTTTCTTTAATTTGAAATAATAATGCTGCTTTTTCCTTAGCAATTGCAATATCGTAACCGCTTCCGCCAAGGGAATCATCATTCAGAAGAAAAGCATCAATTGCCGACCATTCCGCAAGATTATTCATTAATGTAGAACTGCTTCCTAAACCAAAATTGGCAGGAAACTGCAAATTGGTTTTCAGATGATACGAACTATTATCCTGAAATTTGGATTGAGAAAGGCGTTGCACATTCTTTAAAACTTTGACCACAAATTCTGCTGATTGTGGAATATTGGTTTCTAAAACCGTCCAGTTTTCATAATTTATTTTTGCCCTTAACCAAAGTTTATTAAGGTGATAGGCTTCCCAAACGACCAAAGATTTGGCATCGGCAATTTCCTCAAAAAAAAA
This sequence comes from Cruoricaptor ignavus, assembly GCA_030538575.1. GTDB lineage: Bacteria > Bacteroidota > Bacteroidia > Flavobacteriales > Weeksellaceae > JAUNTR01. The sequence continues at coordinate 22,858 of JAUNTR010000007.1, forward strand.
CTCTTGCCCCTGTTGTGTAGGCACAGCAAGAGCAAGAGCACCGTCGAGAACGGTATATTCTGAGGTAAGAAGTAATTTTCCGGGTGAAAATATCTTACCCATATTTTTATATTGCAGAAGATACAGAAACTTCCGAATCTATTTTTTTAATCAAACCCTGCAATGTTTTTCCTGGACCAACTTCCATAAAAATACCTGCACCGTCTTTCACCATATTTTGTACACTTTGCGTCCATTTTACAGGAGCGGTAAGTTGGGCAATTAGGTTTGCTTTTATTTCATCGGGGTTAGAAACTGCGGTGGTTGTTACGTTTTGATAAATCGGGATTGTTGCATTTCGGAATTTTGTATTCTCAATAGCTTCCTCCAAACGGTCTTGTGCAGGTTGCATCATTGGGGAATGGAACGCACCGTTTACAGGAAGTAGCAAAGCTCTTTTCGCACCTGCTTCTTTCATTTTGGCACAAGCCTCTTCCACAGCTGTGGTTTCTCCCGAAATCACCAATTGCCCAGGACAATTATAGTTTGCTGGAACAACAATTCCCGCTACTGTACTACAAATTTCTTCTACTTTTGCATCTTCTAATCCCAAAATTGCAGCCATAGAACTCGGGTTGGCATCGCAAGCATCTTGCATTGCCGCAGCACGTTCTGCCACAAGTTTCAAACCGTCTTCAAAGGACAAAACGCCATTGGCAACCAATGCGGAAAACTCTCCCAAAGAATGCCCTGCAACCATTTCTGCACCAAGAGCATTAATGGCTTTTACCGCTGCAACAGAATGGATAAAAATAGCGGGTTGGGTTACGCTGGTTTGTTTCAATTCTTCATCTGTTCCACTAAACATAATGGACAGAATATTAAATCCAAGGATTTCATTAGCAGATTCCATCAAATCTTTTATATCTTTTCTGGAATCGTACAATTCTTTTCCCATACCGACAAACTGTGAACCTTGTCCTGGGAATACTAACGCTTTTTTCATATATATTTTAAATGCAAATGTTGCTATTTTTTTATGGAACTAACCTCACAACTCGGAAACCTGTATTGATGTAAGCCCCGTTTTTCTTAGCTCTTACATACTCAAATTTAGTAGCTAATTGAGTTTGGGTTTTATTGATTTGTTTGAAGATTTCTCCGTTTTTATTTTCTCTACTCAAAACATCATTTACCACATCAAAACCAATTACGGCATATTTGGATGGGCTTTTGCAATATTTTTTGTT
>JAUNTR010000007.1:24186-28846 GCA_030538575.1 Cruoricaptor ignavus
TTACCTGCATCTACAACATTTATGTTCAATTTCTGTCCTTTTGCTACATTTCTCTCAATCGCCAATTTTGCTCCGGTAAGGAAATCTGTGGACATTGCACGGAATTTAGAATCGTTCGTATCAAACCCGAAAGGCAACATAATTGCGACATTCAGAGCATCTCCCGATTTTTTCACATATTGTGCTTGCAGTTTTTTTATTTTAAGAACCATTCCTGTTTTCAACCCTCCTGATAATTGAGGATTTAAGGAAAGTAAATCGTCCAAAGAAACTCCAAAATGATTTAAAATGCCAAAAACTGTATCTCCGCTTTTCACTGTATAAGTTACATAATCATCTGAAACCGAAGTATTTGTATAAGTTGTATTCTTAGGAGTTGGTGTAGTATTATTATTTTTGGTAACAATATCACCATTTATTTTTATAACATCTCCTACTTGCAAACCCTTTTGCTCCAATCCTGGATTTAGTGCAAATAACTGATTTTGAGTAAGATTAAACTTTCTTGTAACTCTATAATAATTATCTTTTGGTTGAACGATGTAGGAGTTTTCATCTGCAACTTTCGCAACATTTTCAGGTGCTGTTTCGGTTACAACTTGCGGTTCGGCAGAAGCCACAGGCTGTCCTTCACCATATTTTTTAATTAAATCCAAAGGCAGAGCAATTTTATTCCCGATTTTCATATTTTGGTCAATCTCAGGATTTAAGGCTCTGAGGTCGCTTTCCGAAATATGATATTGCTTGGTAAGCCCATAAATGGTTTGTTTCGGCTGCAAAATAATATAACCTACTTCGGTAGTTTTTTTAGTTGAAACCGATGTTTGAGCTTTGCCTTTCACGTTCAAAACTTGTCCTATTTGTATGTTTCCGTCTTGTACGGTTGGGTTCATTTTTGCTAAATCGCCTAACGACATACCGTATTTTTTTGCGATATTATAAGCTGTATCGCCTTTGGTTACAGTGTGTGTCTGCTGGGCATTTGCTCCGAAGAAGACCGTAATTGCGGAAAGTATAATAAGTTTCTTTATCATTCTAAATAGTTCTGATTTTGCAAAAATAATGCTTTAAAATTAAATGCGGATGATAATAAGTTCAGATTTTTCCACATCCAGTTTTTTATAACAATTTTGAAGCCAATCTTTACCATAATCCGCATAGAAAACACTAAAATTGAAAACCCGCTCTTGCCAATTTTTTGCAGGATGTATGTCTAAAAAAAGTTGCTCCATACGTTGCAATTTCTCGCTTTGTTTTTTCCGCTCGGCACGCAACAATCGTTTTTGCATTTTTTGGAAAGCCTTCAGTTGTCGGGTTTCTTCGGCATTTACCAAATTAAGAAATGTTGGGTCGGTTTTCTTTGCATTGGTTTTTAACTCAGAAAAAATACGTTTCAGCTTTTCCTCATTATCCGAAATTACGGTATCCAAATCGGTTTCTGATAATAGAGATTGATTAATGACTTGTGCAAAATTCTTGAAAAAATCATCAACGGAAAGTTGTAATTTCTGTATCTTTTTTTCAGTTTTTTCGGAAATAAAAAGAAAAGAATTTCGAGGAATAAGTACAGGAAATTCTAAATTTATTTCTTGGAAATAATCCTTCAATTCCAACCAATACATAATTTCTGCATTCCCACCAATGTACGCCAAATTGGGCAAAATGGTTTCCTGATACACGGGACGCATCAATGCATTTGGACTAAATTTTTCGGGATAAAGTTCCAACTCTTGCAACAATTCTTCTTCGCTGAAAATTTTAGTTGTATCTACAACAGCATAAACATTGCCTTTTTTCTCGATACGATTTCGAGTTTCAGAAAGATAAAACAAATTGATTTCCCGAGGATTAACTTGTACTTTGGAATAATGCCCCCTCAAAAACTCAACCTTATTTTTAGAAAAACGCATTAGTTTTTGTTCCAGAATTTCATCTCGAAAAACCGATTTCATTTGCGATTTCAGCCGAGCATTATCTCCATCTATCATCAACAATCCGTAATCGGAAAACAATCTATTAACCAAAATTTTAGTTGCTTCTGCCAGCGTATTTCCTTCGGCATAGGCTTCGTTCATCCAACGGATAAGTTCTGTACCGAAAATTGTATCTTTAAATTCTTCTGAAAATTGTTGGATAAAAAACTGCTCTTCCACCTTAATTCTACCAACTGCTCCACCCGATTTCCCTTTAATTTCGTAATAATGTTTTTCAGTTTTGAAATGATTAATTTCATCAAAATCGTGGTCTTCGCTCGCCAACCAAAATATAGGAACAAAGTTTTGAGCAGGGAAATTTTCCTTTAAAAAAGCTGTAGTTTTTATCGTTTGCAGAATTTTGTAAACAAAAAAAGCTGGCCCGGAAAACAAATTCAACTGATGTCCTGTAACGATGGTAAAGGTATTTTCATCTTTTAAAAACTCAAGATTTTGCTTTTGCAAATCCGAAAGTTGCAAGCCGGAAAGTTGCTCTGAAAGTACGGAATACAACGTTTCCCTTTTCTCCTTAGAAAAAGTTTCTTTCTTAGAATTTATGAGGTTTTGTATATTTTTCAGATTAAATTTCTGCTCTTGAAAATCGGAAATTTCCTCATTCAAAAAATCTTTTATCAATTGCGGAATGCTACTGATGTCTTGGAAATTTATATTTTTTATCGGTATCAAAATCTATATTTTTTAATGAAACATTTGCCACACAATACCAATATTCAGCCGAAAATCATAAAGCGGATAATATGGCACAGTGTAGGATTTGTTTTGCATAAAAGTCGTGGTTATATTCTGTCCCTCGATGTAGAATTGCATTGTTTTCACCCGCAAATTAAAATAAGCATCCGCAATCGGCTGTCCGCCAATGGCATAAGCACGGGAGTTTGGCAAAATAAACTCATTAATAACCGGTGCAAAATCTCGGGAATCGAATTTGGAGAAATAATATAATTTGAGACCTGTCATAATTTCCGCTGCATTTTTGAAGGCTTTGGTTTGCCAATAAATGTTGGCTCGACCAATAAAATTAGGCGTTGGCAACAAGTCTTTATTGCTAAGATTACTCTGGAAATGCAAACGTGTATTCAGGTGGAATTTGCGATAACTAAAATCTGCTTCGCCCCCAATTTGCGATATATTCAGCGAAGTGCTACTTTGGTTAGGTCTGCCATCTTCGGAAAAATACGCATAATTATCTATACGAAAATAGTTGGCAAACAACTTGGCATCAAACCATTTTAGACCAACTGTTCCGCCAATTTCCAAAATATTTTCATTTTTGAAATCGGTAAAATTATAAGTGTAATTCATTACCGGAGAAATATTCAACAGATAATTGAAGCTCGGTGCAGAGTTTTGTAAATTGATTTTTGCATCTACAAAATAACCTTTTATCGGTTCAAATTTCAATTGATTTGCACTTCGTAAAAAGTTCCCAAATTGTTTACCATTGGAAAACTCCAAGAAAGAATTGAGGGAAAGCTTATCCCAAAGATTAATCTTCAGGTTTCCGACCGCTCCCAAACGGTTTTCTGTAATTTTTTCTCGGGCAAATTCCGTAGAATTAATGATTTGGTTTTCAGCTCCTAAAACGATGTTCTGATAGCGAACGCCGGCATTCAACAGAAACTTTTCATTATCGAAAACCAAGTTTACAGTATTGCTTAGATTTTCCGAATATTTTTTATTATTAAAAGTCAATTGTGGATTAATGCTCTCGAACGCTCCTCCATCCGAGCTTCCGAGATTAAAATAATATTTGTTCCCCTGATGAAATATCGTATGCGACATTTTAAATGGGATTTTTTCCGAATTAAAAGGGGAGAAATTCTGGCTGAAATAATATCTTCTATAAGAAAATTTAGAATCGGAACCATTCAAATTCACGGTTAAATTCGCTCGGTTGCTAATTTGTGAATCGCCATTCAAAAACTCGGATAAAGTTGTGATTCCACCATACTCTTCATTATTCACATTCTGATGAATAAAATGTGCAAATGCTTCGTATTTTTTGTTGTTAGAAATATAATGTCCCGAAAAAATCGTGTTGTTATTAGCGGCTAAACTATTAGTGTAAAAACCCTCCGAACGCAAGCCCATATATTCCACCGCAAAGTTGAAATTCTCACCTATATTTTGCGTGTAAGTAGATTGCAACGCTGCACCATTCCTCATTGCTGTATGATAAATAAAGGATGTAGTGGGCGTTTTCACATCGTAATATCTAATATCATTAATACCTAAAATAAAGTGAGTTTTTCTACTCGGAAGTAAAGTTAAATTTTGCTCAGGATTATGCCTATAAACCAAATCCTGAAATCCCGAACCTATATTAGCAAATTGTATTCTACCGAAATTATCTTGATTATTGTACTGTGTTAATGCATAAGATTTTTGTACAGTAAAAGTAGTATCGAATATTTTGTATTCCGAATTTTGGGTTCTGTATTTGTAATCTGCAATGGTAGGCTTAAATATTTTCACAGAATCTTTATCTCCATTATCAATTACCAAGGTATCGTCCACCGATTTTTGTATCGCAGGTTTCAGGATTTGTGACTTTATTCCCAAAGAAAAAAACAGGAATAAGAAAAAAACATATCTCATCTTCAAACTAAAAAAAGTATAGACTGCAAATGTAAGAAAATGATGGTAATAAAATACATTACCAAAAG
>JAUNTR010000207.1 GCA_030538575.1 Cruoricaptor ignavus
TTCCCGCATAAGAGCTGGAAATCAAAAGTTTAAGAAAAATTAATTAACATTTGTTTAGGTAGCCTACATCACATTTAGCATAACTTTGCTTCGTTGATAGAACACAAATGACGACAAAATTCCATCCCTATTGGTCATATCTGTATAGGGATGGTGCGTTTTTGCAAGTTGCTCATTTACGCTAAAATATGATTAATTATTTAATTAGACCTATGAAAGAAAAATTATTATTGCTGTTTTTTTTGCTACCTTGGCTTATGTTCGCTCAGTTTGGTATTTCTACATCTACCACAGGAGATAGTTGCGGAAGCAATGGCTCTGTTACCATTACCGTAACTAACGCAACCCCAGGAGCCACATTCGATTTCCAAATAAGGAACTTGTCCTCAGGACAAACATTACCTCCTGAAACTGGGATTATAGCTGGTGGAACTACTTTTACCCACACTATCCCTACCTTATCCAGCGGAAACTACTCGCTTACCGCTTACCAAAATGCAAATGGGAATGTAACGCAAACCAATGGCAGCTTTACTATAGCAGATGATCATAAGGAGTTGGTATTTACAAATGTCGTTACCTACTCTTGCCTAAAGGGAAATATAAGGGTAAATGTAACGCAAGGACAACCGACAACCTACGAATTGCTGGATACAAATCAAACCGTACTCCGTAGCCAAACTACAAACGAATTCTTGGATGTTGCACCTGGCAGTTATATAGTAAAAGTAAGCGATTGCAAAGAATCAAAGACTACTGGTGTAACAGTATCGGTACAGCCTAATAATTACACTTTTTCATGGGCTACTACCAATACACAAGGGTTTAATTTTTATAGAACTTGTAATACCATTGATCATAGGATAATGATAGCATATAATGCTAATAATAGAATCCCAGCAGAAAAATTTCCGTTGACTATAACATATACAGTAACAGGACCTGGAGGAAGCCCTGTAACAGTAATTGAAAAAAAATTCAACAACTATGCTGAACTAACGAATACTTCACTCAATAATATAGAATTGCCAGCATACTACAACCAAGCCTTTACTATAAAAGGAGAAATAGCAGATGCCTGTGGTACTCACTATACATCAACATACAATGTGCCAGCTGAAGAGGTCGGGCTACTTGCTACCCAAGAACCCGCCTCGTGTGGTGGTGCTTTTCTCCGATTGAGTAGGATGTATCGTATGGCTCCACCTTTTACTGTTGAGTTTATTGAGGCACCAAGCGATTTTAAACCTTGGTTATATAGCACTAATTTCTCTGAAGGATCTTACTCAGGAGTATATGATAGCTCTTATAGAATGAATAATAATATTGATTTTGGAAGCTCTACTTCACCAATACCTGCAGAAACCTATAAAATAAAGATAACAGATGCTTGCGGAAGAACTATAGAGAGAGCGATAGAAATAGCTACTGGTCTAACATTATCTGCAAGACAAGTTGCCCCAGGATGTGGTGAAAACTATGGTGGAATAAATCTTTATGTAACAACTCTCAGCAACACAACCACCTCTGTAGGAAAAGTAACAAAACTGGATGTTATAAGTGGTCCGACAAGTTTCTCCACCAGCTATCCTGTAAATATAAATAACGCAATCCACCCGACAGGCGGTAATGCTATTGTAAACCTACCTGTAGGAGAATATACATTTGTTGCAGAAACCGATTGTGGAACTGCTATTACCAAAACCTTCAGAGTTGAAGGAGCAAGATATACCCACAGCAAAAGCATTAGTTATAATTGCCAGTCCTACAATTACAGCTACACCCTCAGCTCCAACCTAAACAATGCCTATTATTTTTTACAGAAATATAATGAATCTACCAACACTTGGACTGATGTACAAGGTGTATCGAATAATGGAAGTAATGTAACAAACTTTACATTTACCAACTTAACGGAAACAGGATTATTCCGTGCTGTTGTAAGATACAATACCTATACAATGGGAGCCATAATAGAAGCCAATAATGCAAACTCTTGTAGAGAAGTTTTGGATACCTTTACCATTAATCCCGGAGGTTTAACCCTAAACAACTTCTATGTTGTAACTTGTGCTGACAATACTTATAATCTAATTATAGATGCCACAGGAGTTGCACCTCTGAAATATGAAATTATAGAAAAAGATGGTACTGCTATAGCTATAGACAATGGTAATGATCCTGTATTTACAAACTTATTACCAGGTGTTTACAGAATGCGTATCTCCGATAATTGTGGTAATGCCATTACCAACAACATAAGGGTAGTTGCAAATAAACTTCCAAAGATAAATACCTTCAATATATGTAATGGTCAGAACGGAAGATTATATGTGGATGGACTCTCTTTTCTTACTATAAAATGGTACAAAGATGGTGTAGATACAGGGGTTACAGGCAACGCTTACAACTTCTCTCCATACGACTCTACAAAACATACAGGACTTTACGAAGCACGATTAAGCTACAATCCTAATCCAAATTCTTGTATAGACAATATCCTATCCTTTAACCTAACCACAGAAAACGAAAATAATCCTTCTGCAGGTGTAGGCGGAACCTACACAATCTATACAAAAGATGTGAGTGGTACTATAGACTTATTTGATTATCTTAAACTTAGTAACGCTCCTTACGATGATTTTGGACAATGGGAAGAGGTTTCTAATAGCGGATTACTTATAGATAATAACTGGTATGCTCAGTTTGCCAACGGGGGAACTTATACCTTCAATTATACAGTGGAAGGAACCTGTTCGGGTAGCGATACATCTACCGTTATCATCCATTTAATCGGTGCTTGTTACAAAGAGCCTACTGCAACAGGCGATGCTTTAGATTCTAAATTCGGGATTACAACTTTAGGAAGAGGTGGTACCAATAATGAAAATTGGCCTATGGCAAGAAAAGGTGCACATATGGTTTTGGAATCTAAAACTAAAGGTTTTGTAATTAATAGAATGGCGTCCCCAGAAACTACAATTCCTACCGCAAATTTAGTAGATGGGATGATGGTGTATGATACCGATGACCAATGTTTGAAAATCTATGTAAAAGATGAAAACACACCTACAAACAGCGGATGGAAATGCTTCAAAAACCAAACGTGTAACGACTAAAAAATTGAACAATGAAAAAAATATTTTTAATATTATCCATAATACCTCAGCTTATATTTTCCCAAGTAGCAATAGGAAAGAGTAAAGCTTCCGCTAATAATTCTATTTCAATAGAATTTGGAACAGAAAATAAAGGTTTAGTACTTCCTTACATAGAAGATAAAAGTAAGATTACAGAACCAGGAACTCTTATATTCGACACTACCGATAACAGGGTAAAACTAAAAATAGACGGAAATAACTGGTTTGACCTTACTCAAAAAGACGGTACATCGGATCTTGATTTACAAAAAGGAAAAATTGAGAAAGAAAACGCAAAAGTAGTTATTGGTAGCAAAGAGTCTGTAGCCGATGGTGTATTAGTTTTAGAAGAAAATAATAAAGCTATGGTATTACCAAAAGTAGAAAACCCTGAAACTAAAATTGTAAATCCAGCAGCAGGAATGATGGTTTACGATCCACAAAAAAAACTATTGTGCATATTCAACGGAAAAGAATGGACTTACTGGAGAAACTAACCCTATCAACATAACAAACTCCTCTAAAAAATATCCTCTGAGAAATCAGGGGATATTTCATTCCCCCCTCCTTTTCATTTAAAATCAAACGTTGCAATGACAGGAAAATGGTCGGAGGTTTTTATATCACACTTCACTTCGTAGGTTATGGGTTTTAGCTTTTCGGAAGCGAAAATATAATCTATCCTTATCGGGATTTTATAATCGTGGAAACTCGTCGCACTGCCATTTCCCACTTTCATAAAAGCATCTTGCAAATTCTGACCCAAATGATAATATTCCCAAGAATTGGGCACAGCATTGAAATCTCCTGCCAAAATAACAGGATATGGCGAATCCTCTATAAACTTCCGAATCTCCTCTACTTGCGTTTGATGAATTTTGAAAGTGGGAACTAATCGGGTAATAAGCTGTTTCA
>JAUNTR010000208.1 GCA_030538575.1 Cruoricaptor ignavus
TGAAAGTGGGAAATGGCAGTTCAACCAGTTTCCACGATTATAAAATCCCGATAAGAATAGATTATATTTTCGCTTCCGAAAAACTAAAACCCATAACCTACGAAGTGAAGCGTGATATAAAAACCTCCGACCATTTCCCTGTCATTGCAACGTTTGATTTTAAATAATTATCTCTTTGGAATACAAATCTGTTTCAAAATATTATTCCTCTCTCCTCAGTTCTTCCAGGCGTTTCCAAACATTGTCGGTTTTTTTGCTCGGTAAATCCAGAAAATCATTCGGGTGGTTTTCTTTGTATTCTTGCCATAGTTTGTCGTCTTTCTCGCTGTAATAGTTAGGAAATTCCCAAATAAAACGCTTCTTTTTCTCACCGATTTTTCTAAACATAAAAGCCAAGATAATCCCGACCAAAGCACCTGCAAGATGCGATTGCCAAGAGATGCGGCTGCGTTCTTCCAAAGTATAAAAAAACTCTTCGGGGAAAACGCCCCAAACCAAACCGCCGTAATACAAACCCACAACAAGAGTTACGGCAAGCAATTTCCCATCCCTACGAAAAACGCCACTGAAAAATAAGAAAAATGCCAAAACATACACAATCCCACTTGCCCCGATAATACAGGTGTAATAGAAATCTCCCGTAGCAATATCAATCGGAGGAAGTAGCCAAACCAAAAGTCCTGTTGTAAGCCAACCTGTGAAAAATATTTTATTTGCAATGTGCGGATAAAATTGGTAAAGCAAGAACATAAGAACCGCAATTGGGATAGAGTTACCAAAAATATGTTCTAGATTTCCGTGCAGAAAAGGGCTTAGCAAAATCCCCTTCAAACCATCTGGAGCGAGTGGAATAATTGCACCCGAACAGTTTTGAAACCACCCGAAATGCTGAAGAAGAAATCCCAACCACATCGCAAATAGCATAAGGATTGGATAAAGCAATGCTCTTTTTTGTAAAATAAAATTCTTCTTCATTTTATAATAATGTTTAATGTGATTACGACCTTCAAAAAAACTGCCACGAGAAAAAAGGAGAAATTTTGACGTGTAAATTTTCTCAAAAATAATATTTTATGACAAAAAAGGTATTAATTTTATAAAATATGATTAAGATTAGCAGAGTAATTTATAATTTTGTGAATTGTAAAAAAAAAGTGTTTTGAAGAAGATTATCCTATTTGTTTTTGTTTTCGTGTCGGTTTTTGGGGTTTCGCAAAGAATAAATCCTTTAAAGAAAATAGATTCTATTTCTCAAGAAAAATGGCGAGGCACGCTGTTGGATATTGATAGCCTTGCAAATCCTGTACTTCATAAATTGGAAGTTGTGCACGATGACACAATTGTTGTGAGTAATTTGGTGCTTGTCCCACAAGTTTTTGAGGAAAGTATTCCTGTAACGCCTTTTAATTTTATTAAATCTAAAACGGAAAAAAGATGGTTTTTCTACGGACAAAATAATTTGCTTTTCAACCAAGCCAGTTTCTCGCATTGGAATGCAGGTGGACAAAATAATTTGGGAGTTTTGGGAAAGGTAAACTATAATCTTAGTTATAAAAAGAATAAACATTATTTGGAAAATCTTTTGCAATTGGGCTACGGATTGGTCGCTACTGAAGGGCAAAGCACCAGAAAAACAGAAGACTATATAAACCTATCTGCCAACTACGGTTACGAATTAGGACGAAATTATTACTTGTCCACAGGGTTTCAGTTTTTGTCGCAATTTACGGCAGGTTACAATTATGCTTTGACCCCGAAACCCAATTATGAAGACAGGGTTTCCAAATTTATGGCACCAGGATATTTGAATCTCGGTTTGGGTATTTCGTATAATCCGAATGAGAATTTCCAAGTGATTGTTCGTCCTGCAAATGGTAAGTTTACATTTGTATTGGACCCCGAATTGCAAATTGCAGGTAGATATGGTTTGGAAAGAAACGGACAAGCTATGAGAGCAGAGATTGGGGCAATGGCAAATTTTCTTTACAGAGTGAAGCTTTATAAGGATATTAATCTTGTGAATCAGCTCAATTTTTTCTCTAATTATGCCTATCATGCAGAGCGGGTGGATATTAATTATTCCGGAGTTTTAAATATGAAATTCAACCAATTTATCTCCGCTATTGTGGGCTTAGATATTTTGTATGACCACGATCAAATACAAAAAACACAAATAAAACAAACCTTAGGGATTGGCTTTACCTACAATTTGGGAGCAGAATCTCAACCGAAGAATACGAATAAAAAAAACATTAAGCCTTTCATAGTTAAATAGTTATTGCTTATTTTTATAAATGCTAAATAATTGTTACTTTTGCACTCTCAAAAAATAACATTTTATGAAAAAACTATTTTATTCATTAGCCATTACTTTCGGGTTTTTGGCAACCGCACAAGAGCAAGTAACCGAAGTAAAATCGGACACTGTAAAACACTGGTCTATACAAGGGCAAAATACCCTAATGTTGAACCAAGCAGCCTTCTCTAACTGGGTTGGTGGTGGAGCTAACAACGTGGGCTGGATTGCAGGGACTAACTACAATATGACCTACGAAAAAGGGAAAGACCTTTGGGAAAATATAGTAGTATTAGGATACGGACAAACCAATACCAAAGGGATTGGAACAAGAAAAACTCAGGATATCATCAACCTTTCTACTAACTATGGTAGAAAAATTTCTGAAAACTGGTATGCATCTGTTGGTGCAAGTTTGCTTACCCAATTCGCTCCAGGTTACGATTACGACAACTCCAACTCCATCATCAGTACAGGAGCAGATAGCAATGGGAACAAAAAAATATCAGGATTAATGGCTCCAGGATATGTAAACGTGGGTGCAGGTTTCACTTACCGTCCAAATGATAACTTTACCATGACCCTTCGCCCTGCCAATGCAAGGTTCACTTTCGTTTTAGATAAAGATTTGCAATACGCAGGAAATTATGGATTGAAGAACGATGGAGACTCTATGTTATTCCAATTCGGTTTCTTGGGAACTGCGATTTACAAAGTGCAAATTATGGAAAATATGAGCTTGATAAACACGGCTTCTGTTTTCTCTAATTATTTAGATCACCCAGAAAGATTGGTGCTTTCCTACGGAGGTGTTCTTAATATGAAGATTAATAAATACGTTTCTACAGTAGTAACGTTAGATTTATTGTACGATCACAACCAATTGAAAAGAACACAGCTGAAACAAACATTAGGCGTTGGTGTTGCATATAATATTGATAATGGTAAAAAACGTTCCGAGAACAAAAATAACCAAACTTGGCAATAATAATAACTAAAAAATTATTGCTAAATAAACTAAAAGAGAACCCGTTTTCGGGTTCTCTTTTTTTGTTGGGATAAAAATCTTAAATTTGGTACAAAATAAATATCAATCCTAAAAACAAAAACTATGGCAAGAATTTCACGAACCGTCGAATTAAACCAAGCATCTAAACTGAAAAGGCTCGCAAACTATTTTATTGATGGATTCTTTTTCTACTTTTTATTAATGATATTAGCCATTTTATCTGATGATTTTGAGAACTTTCTGTTGGAGATGGAAAATAAAAGTAGAATCGAAAGTTCTTTGATAATGATGTTACTCTATTTTGCTTTTATCTTTTTTCTTGAAATTATAACCAAAGGAAGAAGTCTCGGAAAATACATTACAGGAACAATCGCTATAAAAACAGATGGTACATTGCTCACTACAAAAGATTATTTGTTGCGTAATGCGTGCCGACTTGTTCCCTTCGATGCACTTTCCTTTTTAGGAACAAACGGATGGCACGACAGTTGGTCGGAAACTCGTGTTGTCAACAAAAAAAGTTACGAAAACGATAAACTTAGTCGTTCTGAAATTAATAGTATTGGAACTTAATATTTTATTAAAAAGTAATCTTATAAACTCCCGTGGAATTGGTATCTGATTTCTCGGCTTTCACATATTGTTTTACCCAAGCCACAGTTGTAGATGAAACACACGGGTCAGAAATTCCGCCGCTTCGCCGTGCAGAAGTTACGTTCCCCGATTTGT
>JAUNTR010000209.1 GCA_030538575.1 Cruoricaptor ignavus
GCAAACAAGGTTTTAGAAATCTTCGACCTGCGTCCTTACGCTATCGAACAAAATCTAAAACTAAGAAATCCTATTTACCAAGAAACCGCTGCTTATGGGCATATGGGTAGAGAAAATTATATTGCTAATAAAACCTTTAATAAAGGAAAAAGCAACGAAAAAACCATCGAAAATTTGGAATTTTTCACTTGGGAAAAATTGGATAAAGTAGAGGAAATAAAAGCAAAATTCGGAGTTTAATCCTTAAATAAAACCAACCAACTGCTTTATCGTGAAAATGATAAGGCAGTTTTTTTTAACTTTGCCCAAAAGTTTTTAATCAAAAAAAATGAAAAAATATATTGCATTTTTCTGTTTCGTTCTATTCTGCTTTACGGCAAAATCCCAACTCACAACGCATAAATTGGTCCACGCAGGATACGTTTATCAGAACCAAAGTTTTGCTGAAATCGGGGGCAGATTGCTTTTTTTGAAAAATGATGATGCTATTTTCCGAACGGGAGTTTCCGCTCTTTTGGGTTCTACGAACGGAGAATTTGCGATAATGCCAAAAGTACAAGGCGATATTCTGCTGAATTTTGAAAGAAATGTGGACATTCTTCACTCATATTATTTCTTAGCTGGTGCAGAAGCGACCACAAAATATATCGCTCCGAAAGTTGGTGTTTCACTATTCGGGATTATCGACCTTACGGGAGGTTACGCTTTTTCCTTAGATAAAAAAGGATTGAACGGCAAAGAACTGAAAGGGCTTAATATTAATTTTACTGTAAATATTCCATTAGTTGCACTGAATGACTTAATTAAAAAATAAATTTTAACTTTTTTTAACTAAAAATAGATGACATTTAAAAAAAATGTTTAATTTTACAACTTCATAAACAAACGAAAACTATCGAAAGCATCATTACTTTTTTTTATATTAACTGAAAACACAAATGTCAAATCTAAGTTTGGCAACGGGATAATAAACGAAAGTTATGAAGGCAAAATCGGATAGTTTTTTGATTTCTCTATACCAAAACGGCGAAGAAAAAGCACTCGCAGTAATTATAGAGCGACACAAAAGGGAATTGTACTCCTTCATTTATTATAAAATAATGGATGAAGAATTGACGAACGACATCTTCCAAGATACCTTTATGAAAATTATTGTAAAGTTGAAACAAAAAAGGTACAATGAAGAAGGCAAATTTATACTTTGGGCAAAAAGAATTGCTCATAACTTGATTATCGACCATTTCCGCCTAAAAGCCAAAAATCACAAAATCTCTGAAACCACGTATGACAACGAAGATTTTTCTATTTTCGATTTGTTGAAAGAACCATCTGAAAGTATAGAAGACCAATTGGTAACGGAGCAAATTTATTCTGATTTAAAAAAAATGATTCTGCATCTTCCTGAAAATCAACAAGAAGTTTTGAAGTTGCGTTTCTTCGATGGATTGAGTTTCAAAGACATTGCAGAGCATACGGATAGTAGTATTAATACGACTTTGGGCAGAGTTCGCTATGCATTAATTAACCTTAGAAAAATAATGGATGAAAATAATATCATCCTCACGAGATAATATTTGAAAAAAAACTCCGTTTAAAAGTTCAAATGTTATGCGTATGAAAAATCTTGACACTTTGAACAAGAATAAATTGAAACCAAAGTCCACGACTATCGATTTTATTCTCAACTTTTCCAAAAGTATTGAATTGGTAAAAGGGAAAAACAAAACTTTTCTGATTACGAAAAATTAATTATTTATCTTTGTGCTGTATGAAAAAACAGCACATTTTTTTTGACCTTGATAACACACTTTGGGATCATCGCAAAAATGCAGAACTTACCTTGCAAGAACTCTTTCGCAAAGAATATATCGCAGAACGCTATTCCATTTCTTTTGATGAATTTCATCGGGAATATTTTACGATAAACGAAAGTCTTTGGGCAAAAATTCGAGATGGAGAAATAGATAAAGAATATCTGAGAAAACACCGTTTTTACGATACCTTCTTGTTTTTTGGGATTGATGATTTGGAACTTTCACAGAAGTTTGAAAACCAGTTTTTAGATGAAGTCCTCAGTTATAACGAATTGGTAAACGGTGCTTACGAAATCTTGGAATATTTGGCCGAAAAGCAATATACATTGCACATTCTATCCAATGGTTTCCAAGAAGTAACTTACAGAAAATGTGAGCTTTCGGGGATTAAGAATTATTTTGCGACAATTACTTCCGCAGATGAAATCGGCATCCGAAAACCTCAACCCGAGATTTTTCAATTTGCTCTGAATAAAGCTAATGCAAAAAAAGAAGAAAGCATAATGATTGGTGATGATTGGATTGCCGATGCCGAAGGTGCGAGTCGTTTCGGGATAGATGCCGTGTTTTTCGATATCTTTAATGATGATTATAAAGCTGATAATATAAAGATTATCAAATCCTTAGATGAAATAAAAATGTTTTTGTAATTTATAAAACCTTCAATTCATTAATTCTATTGATAATTGGAATGGAGAAAATTTGGCTTTTCTGTAAATAAAGTTCATAGAAGGTTTTCGCATTTTGTGCGAAACCTTTGTTTTCGGTTTCTTTATATTTTAGATAAAAAATATTGCCCAATAGTTCATAATATTCAGCGTGGTATTTTTCCTCTCGTTCTTCTATCCAAGATTTTATTTCTTCTGTTGTTTTAGATGAAAGCTCTTCAAAACCCAATTTGAAAATATCTTTCATTTGCGTCTCGAAAACCAAAAGTTCTTCATCGGGTTTTCCTTCATTTTTTTCCAATAGCATTTTTGAAATAAAATTGGAAAACTGCCTTACTTGGCGCATCATATAATCTTTGTCGTGTATCATTTCCTTAACCAAAAAATAAATAAGCCAAAATTACAGAAGTGGTAATTCCCACCAAATCTGCCAAAAGCATTGCACCAACCGTATATCTCGTATTGCGGATTCCCACAGCACCAAAATAAACTGCGATTACATAAAACGTGGTGTCGGAACTGCCTTGCAGAACGCCCGCCAATCGAGAGGCAAAACTATCGGGACCAAAAGTCGTCATCGTATCTACCATCATTCCTCTTGCCCCAGAACCCGAAAGCGGTTTTATAAGTGCGGTTGGCAAACCATCTACAAATCTGGTGTCCATTTGTGCAGCACTTGCCAGCCATTTCATTCCATCAATAATCACTTCAAAAACGCCCGAAGTTCTTAGTAAAGAAATAGCAATAAGCATCCCAACTAAATAAGGAATGATTTTCACGCAAGTCCAAAAACCTTCTTTCGCTCCATCTATAAAAGCATCGAAAACGTTTATTTTCTTATAAATTCCGCCCAAAACAATGGCGAAAAATATTAGGAGAATAATCCCGTTGCTTAGAAATTTACTAAAATCGCCTAATTCCTGTTGATTTAATCTGACTAAATAAACCACCAATGCCGCAATAATTGCAGAAATCCCACCAATATAAGCTAAAATAACAGGTTGAAAAAGATTGATTTTTTGCTTAATGGAAACAATAATCATCGCTGCCATTGTGGCTGCAAATGTTGCGATAAGGCAAGGTAGGAAAATATCCGTAGGCGTTTCCGCTCCCATACTGGAACGAATGGCAATAATGGAAACCGGGATTAGCGTAAGCCCACTGGCGTGTAAACAAAGGAACATAATCTGTGCATTGCTTGCCTTTTCAGTTGATGGATTTAGCGTTTGCAAACTTTCCATAGCCTTCAATCCGAAAGGTGTCGCAGCATTATCTAACCCAAGAAGATTAGCACTGAAATTCAGCATCATATGTCCAAAAGACGGATGGTTTTTGGGCACTTCGGGAAAGAGTTTTGAGAAAAATGGTTGGATGAGTCTGGACAGCAAATTTACGCCTCCTGCCTTTTCCGCAATGCCCATAAATCCCATAAAAAGCGTCATAATTCCTACTAAGCCAATACAGATTTTCACGGCGGTTTCAGAAGTTCCTATTACGCCATCGGT
>JAUNTR010000210.1 GCA_030538575.1 Cruoricaptor ignavus
GGCACTCTACCTTCTATTCCCCAAGCCATCAGGGCTTTATTGGCTCTTAAACAATCGTACAAATGCAGTTTGCCAAGTTTTCTTACCGTTTCGTTGTGAAATTCTTGGGCATTCGGTGCTTTGTGAAAATAAAGATAACCGCCAAACAACTCATCTGAACCTTCGCCCGAAAGCACCATTTTTATTCCCATAGATTTTATAACTCTTGCTAAAAGATACATCGGCGTAGAAGCCCGAATCGTCGTTACATCATAAGTTTCTAAATGATAAATAACATCTCGCACGGCATCTAATCCTTCTTGAACTGTAAAATGAATTTCGTGATGAACAGAGCCTATATGTTCCGCAGCTTTTTGAGCGGCTATCAAATCGGGAGAACCTTCTAAACCGACGGCAAAACTGTGCAATCTGGGATACCACGCTTCTTGGATGTCTCCGCTTTCTATTCTTTGTCGAGAAAATTTTGCCGCCAATGCGGAAATAATGGAAGAATCTAATCCACCCGAAAGCAATACGCCATACGGAACATCACTCATTAATTGACGATGAACAGCCTCTTCCAAAGCTGTGCGAATGCGTGTAATATCTGTTGTGTTTTGTGCTACAGCATCGTAATTTTCCCAATCTCTTTTGTACCATTGTTGCAATTCTGCACCATCTTCGCTGTACACAAAATGCCCAGGAGGGAAAGTTTCTATCTTATTGCAAATCCCTTCCAAAGCTTTTAGTTCCGAAGCTACATAATAATTGCCAAACTTATCCCAACCGTGATAAAGCGGACAAATCCCCATGTGATCTCTTGCAACAAGGTAGATTTTTCTCTCGATGTCGTAAAGCGAAAAAGCAAAAATCCCATTGAGTTTTTCTATAAAATTTTTACCATATTTTTGGTAAAGTGCCAAAATAACTTCGCAATCAGATTGGGTTTGGAACTCGAAATCGGGAAATTCTTTTCTAAGTTCTTGGTGGTTATAGATTTCTCCATTTACCGCCAATACTATTTTTTTATCTTTGGTAAATAGCGGTTGCTTGCCCGATGTAGGATCTACAATCGCCAATCTTTCGTGAGAGAAAATTACGTTTTCATCTTGAAATACACCACTCCAATCTGGACCGCGGTGTCTTATTTTTTTGGACATTTCTAAAACCTGAGGTCTTAGAATTTCTGTTTTTTGTTTTGCATCGAATAGACATACAATTCCGCACATAATATTTTGTTTTAGATTAAAATTCTAATGCAAACATAAAAATTACATTTATAAAACAAAATAAAAATTTCAAATAATAGAAAATTTTTCGTAAATATATTTTTAATAAAGAAAAATATTAACTTACATAAAAAGTTTTATGCTTTTTAACGAAAATTTTTAGCTTAGATGAAATCAACCTTTGTAGTCTTTCAGCTCATCGAAGTTTTCTTTTGGATAAATTTGGGTAATGCGACCATTTTCCAAAATCCCGATTTTATCGCAAGTGTGGAACAATGTTTCTATAATATGCGAACTGATGATGATAATTTTGCTCTCGTTTTTCAAATTTCTAATAACTTCATAGAGTTGTTGCACGCCCTCAAAATCTACACCATTAAACGGTTCATCTAAAATATTAATCGGATGATTAAGTTGTAACAATCCGACCAAAGCCAATTTTTTCTTCATCCCGTGAGAATAATTCTGAACGAATTTCTTCAATGGCAAACGAAATTGCTCCGCCATTTTTACAGCTTCCATTTTATCTTTCCCACGAAAATATCCCAAATATTCTTCACCTGTGATATACGGATAAAAATAATTTTCGGTTTCCAAATAGCCAATATTCTCTCGTTTCAGGCTTTTCTCATTCCATAAAATTTCTCCGGAATAAGGCAAACTCTGATACAAACCCTCGAAAAGTGTGGTTTTTCCTGCTCCATTTTTTCCTAAAATCCCAAAAACAGAGCCTTGCTCGACACTTAAATTAAGTTGATGGAGAACAGATTTATTTTTAAAAGAAATATTCAAGTTTTTAATTTCCAACATAATATTTTATATTTTTTCGGGCTTTTTTCGCATCAATCCATATTAAAAATACGGCAGGAAATATAGTAACAGAACAAAAGAAATATTGCAAACTAATACCCATATTATAATAATATCCCGATAATTTATGATGATAATTTTTGTATTTACCAATAATAACCAACAAATAATACAAATTGATAAACACAATAAAGAACAAAAGATAATCCGAATAATCTGTATTAATCAGAATAAAAACAACATACGCAGGAAGCAATAAACCGTTTAAAAAATACAGATTTTTCTTAATTTTAAGATTAAAATCTATTTCGGAAAAGTACATTTTCAGCATTTCTTTATTCTCATTTTTATTAAAAATAAAAAACAAATAGTCTGAAACCAAAAGTCCGAAAAGTATAAATGAAGCTTGATAATACGTGGAAATCAGCAAAATAATATAAATAACAATAAAGCCCAAAGTATGTTGTCGCAGAAAACTTCGCCACTCGAAAAGGCTATCGGGAATAAAGTTCCAACGGCAGATTATATTACTGTTTTTCTTCGGTAAAATAAAGGAAAAACAACCGAGAAAAACCAATGCTAATCCGCCAAAAACATCTAACTGATAATTTATATTAGCCAACAGAAAAATTGAAAACAATATCGCATTTTCAAAATAAATAACTAATCGCCAATGCTTTACAAATATTTTTTGAAGAAAATCTAAATCCTTTCTCCGAAAATGAAATACCAAAATCAAGATAAAAAACGCCAAAGGATAAGCCCAATTTTCAGGCAATTTTACAATTACCAAACCACCCAAAAGCAACAAAATAGGAAGGCTGAAACGAGGATTGAGATTAAAAATTCTCAACGCTTGTTTCAGCCGAAATGTGGTATGATGATAAAAACTTTGGAAAAACATTTTATGAAAAAAGCATTTTCCCAAAGATAATTATTTTTTCGTATTAAGAAACCCTTTCTATCAATGCCATATAAAATCCATCGTAGCCTTGGCTTGGCATTATTTTCTCGTCTTTTATCAGTTGATAATTTTCATTATTTTCAAGGAAAGTGGCGACTTGTCCTTGGTTTTCACTTGGCAAAATAGAGCAAGTGGCGTAAATCATTTTTCCGCCTTTTTTCAGAATTTTAGCATAATCTTGCAAAATTTGTTGTTGCTCTTTTTTTATTCTATCGATAAAATCTTGGTCGATTTTCCATTTGCTATCAGGATTTCTTTTCAGAACGCCAAGCCCCGAACAAGGGGCGTCTATCAGCAAACGATCAGCTTTGTCGTAAAGCCTTTTGATGACTTTGTTATCGGCAATCAGTCGGGTTTCTATATTATGAGCTCCCGCACGTTTGGCACGACGTTTTAGTTCTGCCAACTTCCATTCAAAAATATCTAAAGCGATAATTTGCCCTTTATTTTTCATTAATGCTGCGAGGTGTAGCGTTTTTCCGCCCGCTCCTGCACAAGCATCTACAACACGTTGCCCTTCTTTCACGTCTAAAAATGTACCTATTTTTTGAGAACTGGCATCTTGCACTTCAAAAAAACCATCTTTGAAAGCTGAAGTAAGAAACACGTTTTTCTTCTCTTCCAACTGCACAGCATCGGGATAATTTCTTATCGGGAAACTTTCGATATTTTCGTGTGTCAATTCCTCCATCAAATGTTTCGGTGTGGTTTTCAGCGTATTAGCACGAAGAACAGTAGGTGCTTGCTCGTTCAGGGCTTGCATTTCTTTTTCCCAAACGTTGCCCAATTCTTTCTCCAAAGTTTCCGCCAACCAATCAGGAATGGAATATTCTATGGCTTTTGTGGGAACAGTTCCTTTCTTCAATTTTGTGAGAATGTCGGCTGTTTTTATGCCATCAAATTCCTCAAATTTTTTATAATTGGTTTTGCTCCACAGCAAATATGCCAAGATGAGTTTATA
>JAUNTR010000211.1 GCA_030538575.1 Cruoricaptor ignavus
CAACAAACCAACTACGAAACCCAAAAAATTACAGTTGGAGATGATGGTCCTTTTAAAATGAATTTAACCTCTGGCGAAAATTTATTTGCAGGCGTGGAAAATACATTGTCTTGGGATGTTGCAAATACGAATAATGCACCATATAATGTATCCGAAGTTGCCATTTCTTACACTTCCGATGACGGTAATACTTGGAACGAATTATCAGCCTCTGCACCGAATAACGGCAGTTTTAGTTTTATAATGCCTGTGAGTTTAAACGGGCAACAACTTCAATTTCGAGTAGAAGCATTAGGAAATGTTTTCTATGCCATTTCGCCGAAAGCGAATGTAGTAAGTCCTAATTCTTGCACGGTTATTATTCCTCAAAATTTATCAGTTTCCGAAATTTCTTACAACACGGCTCAGATTTCTTGGGATGAAATATTAACAATACAAATCTATATTTTGCAATATAGAAAATCGGGTGAAACTATTTTTAATGAAATTAATACAACAACCAATACATTTCTACTAACCGCCTTAGAATCGGGAATATCGTATGAATTTCGGGTGAAAAGCGTTTGTCCTAATTCCCAATCGGATTTTAGTGATTGGTTTACTTTTTCTACTTTATCATTAGGTAATTGCACATCTTCTTCCAATGACGGCTCTCGCGAATATATACAAAAAGTAGAAATAGAAAGATTCTCTAAAAACTCCGGAGCATCGGAATACAGCGATTTTATGAAAGATAGCATTAAGTATTTTTATTTAAATAAAAACACCAAACCGCTTAGCATAAGAGTAACCCCAAAATGGGAAAATGAAATTTTACCGATAAGCATTGCAGCATGGATAGATTTCGATGGAGATTTGGTGTTTTCTGATGACGAACAAATACTTTCCGTATCGGGAACAACGGAAAAAGAAGTAATTTCCGAATTTGAAATTCCAGCCAATGCTCTCGTAAATGCGAATGGCGTAAAAATGAGAGTGTCTTTGAAATCGGGTAGCGAAATCCCAACAGCCTGCGAACATTTTGCGTATGGTGAAGTAGAGGATTATACCGTGATTATCCAAGACACAACTCTGCAGTATGGCGAAAATACCATAGTTTATCCTAATCCGTTTTTGGACATCATCAATACAACGAATGTGAAAAACGGCACGAAATATCAGCTCTACGATATGTCGGGTAGATTGACAAAACAAGGAATAATTCTTTTAAATAAAATAGATTTACCAAATCTAACTCCTGCAGTTTACATTTTGAAAATAGAAGGAAAAGAACCTATAAAAATTATTAAGGACTAAAAAAATGGCTGTTTCATATAATTTGAAACAGCCGTTGTTTATATAGTAGTGTGTTGGGTTATTTCCTGTAATATTTTTTCGGTTTCCGATGCCAATTCATCTATGCCTTCATTATTATAGATGATAAAATCCGCACGCTTTATTTTATCTTTTTCGGGCATTTGTTTTGCCATAACGGCTTCTACTTCTCGGTAAGTTTTGCCATCTCTATCCATTACACGTTTCATTCTCAGGTTGTCTTCTGCTGTTACAAGTAGCGATTGATGACAATCTTTATCCAAACCCAGTTCAAAAAGCAAAGCCGTTTCTTTAAAAATAAAATCCTTATTCTGTTGCTTTATCCATTTTTGGAAATCCTCCTTTACCGCAGGATGAATGAGTTCATTCAGTTTTTTTAATAAATCATTATTATTAAAAACCAAACTTGCTACCCATTTTCTATTGTAGATTCCGTTTTCATCGTAGGCATTTTCGCCTAAAAGTTCTACAATTTTAGATTTCAGGATTGGGTTATCGTTTACTATTTCTTTGGCTCTCTCGTCAGAAGAATATATGGGAAAACCATTTTTTTTAATAATTTTTGCTACGGTAGATTTTCCAGAACCAATTCCTCCTGTAATACCGATAATTTTAGGTTCGGGTTCGGGCGATGCCGATCGCCCCTCTGTTGTGTCCATATTTTATTTATAAATTTAATATTAATGATTAATATCCAAATACTTCATTAAAACTAAAAGTTTCGTCTAACTTTACGCCACGTTCCGTCATTTTCAAACTGGCAAGTTCGTGGTGAGCATCGTGTTCCAAGAATAGTAGATATTCATTTTCTACGCATTGTTTTAGGAATTTTTCTTTTTCCTCCATCGTTAGTAGCGGACGAGTATCGTAGCCCATTACATAAACCAAAGGCACGTGCCCTGCTGTTGGGATAAGGTCTGCGGCGAAAACAATAGTTTTTTCTTGATATTGTATCACAGGCAACATTTGTTTTTCCGTATGTCCATCTACAAAAATCACATCCATTTTCAAATCGGGAGCGAAGCCGTAATTGCCTGTTTTGGGTAAAGGTAAAAAGTTGAGCTGTCCGCTTTCTTGCATTGGTAGAATGTTCTCTTTCAAGAAACTGGCTTTTTCTCTCGGGTTAGGTTTTGTTGCCCAATCCCAATGGTTTTCGTTAGTCCAAAACTGTGCATTTTTGAACGCTGGTCGATAACCCGATTTATCATCATTCCATTCTATCGCACCACCGCAATGGTCGAAATGCAAATGCGTGAGGAATACATCGGTAATATCATCTCTTACAAAGCCATATTTTTTCAGATTTTTATCTAAGGAATCATCACCGTAAAGTGAGTAATGTCCGAAGAATTTCTCATCTTGTTTATCGCCCAAACCACAATCTACAAGGATTAGTTTTTTGCCATCTTCGATAAGTAAAGAACGCATCCCGAGTTCTATCAGATTTTTCTCATCTGCGGGATTGGTTTTCTGCCAAAGAGATTTTGGGACAACGCCAAACATTGCTCCGCCGTCCAGTTTAAAATTTCCGCACTGTATAGGATAAAGTTTCATTGGATTTTATTTTATTTCAGAAATTTCTTCCGAATGATTTCAGGGCTAATTTAATCATTTTTTTTGAATTTGCTTTTTTTCATTCATTTAAAAAAGATTAAATTTACCACAATGAAATTAATAGGTCCTTTTAAACAAATCGTTACCCTCGCAAATCTCCCGATGCGAGGTTGTATTTCCGATGAGCAATTAGAGGTTTGGGAGAATGCAGGCATCCTCATCAATAATGATAATAAAATAGAAACTGTCGGTAATTTTACTGAACTGAGAACGCAATATTCACAAGCTGAAACCCCCATAGATTTTACAAAAGACGATTTTGTAGCCTTGCCTGCTTTTGTAGATTCTCATACACATATTTGTTTTGGAGGCAATAGAGCTAATGATTTTGCAATGCGAAATGCAGGAAAAACCTATTTGGAAATTGCAGAATCGGGTGGTGGAATTTGGAGTTCGGTACAGCATACCAGAGCCTCTTCGGAAGTAGATTTGCTCGACCATCTTTTAGAAAGAATACAGATTTTATTGTCCTTAGGAATTACTACGATAGAAATAAAAAGCGGTTACGGATTAGATGCAGAACACGAACTGAAAATGCTACGAGTAATAAAAAAAGCCCAAAGTCTGACCAGAGCAACATTAGTCCCGACTTGTCTTTCGGCACATCTTAAACCAAAGGATTTCGAGGGTGATAATTTGGCGTATTTGGATTATATTTTACAGGAAATTTTACCTGTAGTGAAAGCTGAAAACTTGGCAAATCGGGTAGATATTTTTATTGAGAAATCGGCATTTCAACCAGAGGAGGGCAAGGCGTTTTTATTAAAAGCCAAAGAAATGGGATTTGAAACTACTGTACACGCCGACCAATTCACTTCGGGTAGTTCTCGAATTGCTGTGGAAGTTGGTGCGGTTTCTGCCGATCATTTGGAAGCAACATCCGAAGAGGATATTCTATTTTTGGCAACATCGGATACGGTTGCAACTGCGTTGCCAGGAGCAAGTTTAGGATTGGGAGAACCATTTTCGCCAGCGAGAAAATTATTAGATG
>JAUNTR010000212.1 GCA_030538575.1 Cruoricaptor ignavus
ACCCATATTTCTTTGGTTGCTGATATTCGGGTCAAATCCGTTACCGTTATTAATAACTCCTCTACCAGAAGTTACATCTACTGTTCCGAAAAGCATTCCACTATTGGTAAACTGGTTGGATAACCAAACGAATGGTACTCTACCTGTGAATATACCCCCTCCACCTCGTAAGGTTAGCGAGCGGTCACCATTTACATTATAATTAAATCCTACACGAGGTGCCCAAAGTAGTTGTCCACTTGGTGTACGGTCTGTTCTATATCCTGGGAAAAGAGTTTCTATTTTTTCATTTCTAAGCGGTTTGTCTCCCATTACAGGGATATCCAATCTTAGACCATAGGTTAATCTGAAGTTTTTAAATACTTCTGAATCTCCTTGTAAGTAGAATGCCAATTGAGAAGCATTAAATTTAGCCTCTGGCTGGTCTACTCCATCAATTAAGGAATAAGTAGCCCTTACTCTTCTTGGGTTATTATTTATAAAATCATCTACACTTGCAAAATCCCATCTACCATTGTAGTTATTGATAAATAAATTTCTGAAACGGAAAAACTCGTTATGCGTACCTAAGGTAAAGGTACTCTTGCCAACATTCCATTTGAAATTATTAGTGATTTCAAAGATATCTTGATCCAATTGGTTTGCCACAGAACTTCTTTGTGAACCGAATTCTGCAGTAGCTCCAGAAACGTTACCGATATTTTCTATCGTAACTTGTGGGAACAAACTTCCTGCTGTTTGGCGATTATCTCTGATAGACGAATAACCTAAAATCAAGTTATTAGAAAAGCTACTATTAAAATTACTTCTAAGTTCTGCTACAACTACATTTTGTTTGTTATTAAACTTATAAGCATTATTCCCAAATCTAAAATAATTAGCACTTCTTGAAATATTATCATCAAATGCATCAATAAAATTATAACGAACTGCTAATTGATGTTTGTCATTAATATTCCAATCTATCTTACCAAAAATTTTATTATTCTGTGTTCTCACATCCATAGGACCATAAGAACCCACAGCATATCCGTATCTGTTTTGTACATACTCAGAAATTTGGTTAGCAATATCCTCTGTCATCGTTGCACCTGCTTCTCCTGCATTAAATGCCAAAGGATAAGTTCTGCGACCTGCTTCTGCATTCAAGAAGAAAAATAATTTATTCTTGATTAGCGGACCGCCAACTCTAACCCCATACTGTACGTCACTAAATTTTGTGGACTTTTCTCCTGTAATAACGCTCTTACCTATTGTTTGCTGATTTCTACCAAAAGCATAAACAGAACCTTCAAATTTATTTGTTCCTGATCTTGTAACAGCATTTACACCTGCACCTGTAAAGTTACCTTGTGTAACATCGAAAGGAGCCATTGCTACTTGAATTTCTTGGATAGCATCAAGGGAAATAGGTTGCGTTCCTGCTTGTCCTCCTGGTGTTCCAGAGCCTGCAAGTCCAAATACATCATTATTTACCGCACCATCAATCGTGATATTATTGTATCTATTATTCGCTCCACCGAAAGAGTTACCATTAGCTTGTGGTGTAAGTCTCGTGAAATCTTGCAAAGACCTACTAAGCGTCGGCATATTTTCAATTTGCTTTTTCCCTACTATTGTTGTAGCACCTGTTTTTATACGGTTTCTTCTCGCGGAAACTATATTTACAGCTTCTAGTTTTGCTTCTTTTTCAGCAGAAAGATTAGCTTCTAATGCAAAAGGCTCTCCCAATTGCAGATAAACATCTTCATAAACCATAGGTTCTAATTTACCATAGGTTATTTCAATCCTATAAGGACCGCCAACACGCAAATTTGATAAGTTAAAATACCCTGAATTATTAGACACTCCATTATAGACGGTACCTGATGGCACGTGCGTTGCTTTAATACTTGCTCCTGATGTAGTTTTTCCTGCAGTTTGTGTTACAACTCCATTTATACTACTGGTAGTTACCTGTGCTTGTAATGTACCGTAACCCGAAAATGCTATTGCTGCAATGAGTACGGTCTTTTTTAAAGGTTTGAAATTCATATCGATTTTTAATTAATAAATAAATTATTACGGCACAAAATTATCCAAATATATCCTAAGCAATGTTAAGAAATTGTTAAGAATTGGATTAACATATAAAATTCATTATAAATAAATGATTTACAATTAATTACCTTTTAAAATTTCTATTAATTAATAATTTTAACCTTTATTAAATTAGTAATTTTAACTTAATTTTTTGTTAGAAATACATTTTCATTTCACCGCTTTCAGGCTGATGTCTATGTTTTTTGCAGAGTGGGTTAATGCTCCTGCGGAAATATAAGTAACCCCAGTAGAAGCAACACTTGCCAACATATCTCGGGTTATTCCTCCCGATGCTTCGGTTTCGCAAACGCCATCGATAAGTTCCACAGCTTTTTTCATCGTAGCAACATCCATATTATCCAGCATTATCCTATCAACTTTGGATTTTAGGGCTTCTGCTACTTCTTCCAAATTTCGGGTTTCTACTTCTATTTTCAGTTTCTTTTTATGTTTTTTTATATAATCTTTCGCCATTTTTACAGCATTCGTAATACTTCCGTTGTAATCTATATGATTGTCTTTCAGCATTATCATATCATACAAGCCAAATCTGTGGTTTGTACCTCCACCAATGGCAACTGCCCATTTTTCGCAAATTCTGAAATTAGGCGTGGTTTTTCTGGTATCCAAAAGTTTGGTTTTAGTTCCTACCAATCGGCTGTCCCACTCGTGGGTAAGTGTTGCAATACCGCTCATTCTTTGCATACAATTCAGTACCAATCTTTCGGTTTGCAAAATAGATTGTGCCTTGCCTGTAACCACAAAAGCAATCTCGCCTTTTTTCACAAATGTACCATCGGTTTTATGGATTTCCACAGTCATTTCTTTATCAAAAGTTTTGAAAATAAATTCTGCCAATTCCACGCCTGCCAAAATACAATCTTCCTTTATAATGCATTGTGCTTTTTCAACTAAATCTTTCGGTATGGTAGAAAGCGTAGAATGGTCGCCATCCTGAATATCTTCTGCCAAAGCATTTTTTACAAATTCTTTTAAGGCTTTATCGGTAATGTACGGTGGTTTTTTCATAATTGTTTTAAGGTTAAAAAAGTTATTTTTCTATTAAAGTAATTCGGTCGCAAACTGGTGCGGTAATGTTTTTGTGATACTGCAAATATTGTTGCAAAATTTCAGAATCTATTTCGTAAGGCATTTTGGTAGAAATCCATTTTTCTTTGGATGTTGGCGTAATGCCATTTCCGCCCAATATTACAAAATCTGGGACAGCAACGGTGTAGAGTTGCTCTTGTTTTATCGGTTTTCCATTTATTTTTATTTGTCCAATAGTTTTCGGTTTTGCATTGGTAATTTCATAAGACATTCCCGAAACTTGCGGAGGAATTCTCGTAGAAATTTCTTCTATCATCCTTTGCAATTCTTCGCCTGTTATCTTTACTGGAATAACCTCATTCTCAAATGGTAAAACAGCGAAAATATCCCGAAGCGTAATTTCATTCTCAGGGAGTTTAGACCGCAATCCTCCTCCGTTGATTATCGCAACTTCGGTTTTGTAATACCAACGATAGGCATCGGTTACAATATTTCCCGTAGGGTCGCAATCTTTATGAAAAGAGCCAACATTTCCAACTATTTTTTTTAAGGTTTTTTCTGCATTTTCGGTCTGTTGGTTGGCGTATTGTTTTAGTTCTTCATTTTCTTTTATCGTTTCATCTATTGGGTGTACAGCGACATTTATCTTTTTTCCATGAGAAAATGATACATCGGTAAGTTGCCCCATATTTCCGCAACCTGCGATAATTACAGCGTTTTTATAATAATCAACCTGAGTTTTGTATTGGGAAGTTTCCTCCGAAAGTACGAG
>JAUNTR010000213.1 GCA_030538575.1 Cruoricaptor ignavus
TGGTCAAACTATCTGCCATAAAAAATTTATTAAATAAAATTTAAACAGGCTCTTATATTTCCAGCAAATACTTTTAGATAATGAATTCCTAAAATATTCTTATATATTGGAATTAGAAAATTAATAACTAATAAAATTCCTAGTAAAAATATTAAAAATCCTGTATTAATAATTATTTGGTCAAAGATGGTAAATGGTTTTTTATAAAATTTTCTATCAGTGACAGTTTCCTTTGCACTTTTGAAAGATTCTGTTTCACTTGTAATAATTATTGCAAATATTGATGAAGTAAAACCGAATAGAATTCCCAAAACATTGATAGAATTGCTAATATAGGTAGTTATATCATTTTCACTAAGTTTTAAATCGCAATAAAGAATGCTAATTCCAACTAGTAATGCTGGAATTAATCGTAAAAAGATTTTCCATCTCTTTATAAATGCATATTCAAAAATTAGCAAAAAATACTTTGACATTTTAAAAATTTGTTGCTATTCTATTTAGTTGTTTTAGTAAATCATCAGTTTGTGCTTCTCCTGTATCAGAATCGAGTTGTACTGGAATAAAATCAATTTGTCCCATAAAATCTGTATCAATAAAAGTTTTGTTCCCATTTTCATCTAATCCATAAATGCGAATTTTATCAATAGCATCTTCTTTTCCTTTTGAAAAACTATTATAAATGTCCACAGCGAAATTCTTTATATCTTCCTTTCGTTCTGCTTTTACTTGTAACATAACACTATTTTGGATTGATACAATTCGATTACTAAATTTTAAAAATTCATTTCCCAGAATTTTTTTATCAACGTGAATTTCAGCAATTTTAGTTTGCTCAAGTTTTTCTAATTCTGTCAGAAAATTATTTCTTGCAATTATTTGATAAGTTAAAGAATATCTTGTTTCAAGTTTATTTTTCACAGAATATTTTTTTGAAAATTCTTTCAAATAATTTATAAAATTCAAGATACTTATTCCTGTATGATTATGCTCCAGAAATAGATAGACTTCTTCATTTTTTTTATCAACTCTAATAACAAAATGTGTTTTTTCAATATCACCTTCTGTTTTTTCTTTTGGATTTTTTCTTTCTGCGCCTGTTTGTTTATTCAAAAGATTTGGTCGAAATTGGTCTCTTGCACTTTTGAAATAACCAGAACAAATATTATCATTAATTTCTACTTTATCAATAAAGCAGAATTTATTATTTTTTAATTCATAGAATTTGTTCTTTTTTGCCAATTTAGAAATATAACCCAAAACATCAGGAATTATGTAAAAGGGTTCAATTTCTGTATCTTTTTCATCAGATGATTTCCAATTTTTCTTTAAGATAGTATAAAATTGAATTTTAATTTCTTTAGAACTCATATTTAACGCAATATTTTTATAGGATTACAGATAACATACAAATATACGCATAAAACTCATCATAACAAACCCTTTTCGGGAATTTGTTTTTAGTTTCATATCAGCTAATTACATATATTTGAATTTTATGATACACAAAATGCCCCCAAACTTGTACAAGCCTCTTGCCCGTATCCTACCCAGCAAAGACACAAAATTTTTCTACCGCATCAGAACTCCGTTTTTCGCAAATCTTGTTTTCCCAACCTTTGCCGATATTCGCTTGGCAAAACACCAACACAATTCCGCAAGGTTTGAAAACCGTAAGTTTCGGGTTGCTTTTTCACGAAAAAATCCCTACCCGAATTCCGGAAGGGATTTTTATTAATTATTTGATTTTAAAATACTTAGTGAGCATTCGTTTTAGAGAAAAAATTCATCACTACGACGCCCGAAACGATAAGCACAATCCCGATGACGGCAGGCAAATCCAAATTTTGTTTGAAAACGAAAACCGAAATCATTGCCGTAAGCACAATGCCCAATCCGCCCCAAACGGCATAGGCAACGCCTAACGGAATGTGTTTCAACGCCTGTGAAAGAAACACAAAACACGCAAGGTAAGCGATGACCGTGACGATACTCGGAACAGGTTTGGTAAATCCTTTGGAGGCGTTGAGAAAACCCGAACCCACTACTTCAAAAATAATGGCAAGTGCCAAAAACAGATACTTCATTTTTGTATTTGATTTAAAATTAGAATGCAAAATTATCCAATAAATGCGTTCTTTTTTTTGATGTAAATCAAAAACGGTTTCTAATTCTGCTCAGCGTTTCTTGCGTTATTCCGAGATACGAGGCGATGTGTCCGAGGGCAACGCGTTGCAGTAAATCCGGATTTTTCCCGATGAGCGATTTGTATCTTTCTTCCGCTGTTTCGGTGTGGAGCGATACCATTCTTTCTTCTAAAATTCCGCAAAGTTTTTCGGCAATTTTACGTCCGATTTCATTAAATTCGGGATATGTTTCGTAGATTTTGTTCAAATCGTTGGCGGAAACCGAATAAATGAAACTGTCTTCCAAAAATTGTATATTTTCAAAGGAAGGTTTGTTAAAATAAAGTGGCAAAATAGAACTGACAATCTCGTTTTCAGTGGCAAACCACGAGTTGATTTCTTTGCCGTTTTTGACGAAAAAAACTCTGACCAATCCTTTCTCGATGACAAACAAATTGGAAATGACTTGTCCTTGTTTCAGGAAATAATCGCCCTTTTTTTTATGAAAAGTTTTGATGCGGCGGTTTAATTCCGATTCGATTTCGGGAGAAAGATTTCCGTATTTTTTAAATTCGTTTAGTAAAGGGTTCATCTCGTTTGTTTCATTTGTCAAGGCACAAATCTACTCAATTTTAAACAAACTGTTTTTCTACTTTCTTTTAAATATCAACGGATTTTCCACGCTGGTGCGAGCATCTTGCTTGTGCTTTTTCAACTAGTTACATATACTGTTACGAGCGGAAAGATATATTCACTGAAAAGAATCCGAGTAGTTTAATAGTTGGAGGTCAAGATACGATTGAGATTAAAGTTAAAAAGACTAATCATCACTTGAAGCCCAATGCTGATAAAAAAACCAGACCAACCCTCAAAATAAATCAAAGCAACGTAAAGACAAATGAAAGGAAATTGAAGTAGCCAAGCCCACCATTTATTAACAAACATCTTGTAAATAAGCATAGGTATAACAATTATGGCAACAGAAAAGAATTTAACAAGAAAAATAACCACTAAAAACAAGCCGTAAAGAACAACCAGTAGCAAGACAATCAATGCTAATATTCCTAATATTTCTAAAATAACCATGAGCTATAAGTTTTCAATTTTTCTGGAAGATTTTGTTACCTCTTCATTCTTGAAAATGAGTACAACAATAAGTATGCTACAAGACAATATAGAAACTACACGAAGACTTTTAGAAAGTGAATTTTGAATTAATTGTGTGAAATCTAAAAGAGTCTCTCTAAAACATCCTAAAAAATATTTTCTTAATAAAACTATCAGAATTTCAAACTTCCAAAAAAAAAATCAATCCTTATTTCAACTTTTTTACAAAAAGCTCGTAGCCTAAATAGAGCAATGGCAAAGACATTATACCCAAATACAATGCATTGCCCAATGCTATTTGTGGGAACATCAATACTGAAAATATTAATCCGAAAAATGCTCCGCCCAAATGTGCTGCATGCCCTATATTATCGTTCATTCTTGGGTTTAGCATCATATAAACCGAGTAACCGAAATACAGTGCCCCGAAAATATATCCTGTAATGGGAAGTGCAAAAAATAACCTCAATTCCAAATGCGGATAAACTGCAATCGCTGCAAATAAAATCCCCGAAACTCCGCCACTTGCCCCAATTGCAGAATACCAACCTTGGTTTTTATAAATGTACAGAGAAAATAAATTCCCTAAAAGTATCGAACCTAAATATACTAATAAAAATCCTATTTCTCCGAAGAAACTAATGACAATCGGTCCAAAGAAATACAGCG
>JAUNTR010000214.1 GCA_030538575.1 Cruoricaptor ignavus
TAAACATACTCAATTTGCAAAGATAACAAAACTGTTTTTTGTTTTAGTATGTATGCAAGGAAAATTTAGGTCAAACGCTCGAAAAGTTTTGTATATTCTTAAATCTCTGTTTTTTCAACATTTTGAATTTTCAGATATTTTATTTCTACAAAAATACGATAATATTAAACACCTGATTAATAATTACTTATATTTTTTATGCGTTTGACCTATTGGGAAACTTAATTATAAAAAAATCCTTACGGAAGTTCTTTTCCGCAGGGATTTTTCATTTGAAAAACCATTTTGGGCTTTATGTTATGCAACGGTTTTAGTGGGCAGAATGGTTCCAAAAATCGTCTTCGTCATCAATTTTTTCAGAAAATAACCAAACTTCTTTTATTTTATCGTTTTCCAATCTCAACAAATCAATTCCTTTCATCGAAAGTATTTTGCCGTCTTTTTCGGCTTTGAAATGAATGGAAGCACTTACCAAATCGCCGTTGTCCGCAATGTATTCAATGGCATCGATGGCAAACGTGCCGTTGCTCCATTGTGCGAAATTTCCCAAATGGGCAAAAAGTTCCTGTTTTCCGTTGTAAATCCCCGACTGGATGCCTTTGCCGGGTTGGTGCCAAACGATGTCGTCGGCAAATAAGTTTCCTACGGTTTCAAAATCGCCTTTTGCAACGGCATCAAAGTACGATTGTACAATTTCTGTGTTTTTTGACATTGTAATTTTTTTTTGTGTTAGTAAATAAATTCGGGTGCAAATGTATATCTTTGCTTTCTATTACGCAAGTACTTACAAAAAAGTAGGGTACTTACTCCAAGTAAAAAATAATTGATAATCAACACTATAAAATGGAAATAAATATTTCGGACGAAGAATGTCCGCTACGGAAAATGCTTGAAATCATCGGTGGAAAATGGACGATGCTCATCATTTTTCAAATCAACCAAAGAACCCTGCGTTACGGCGAATTAAAACGGAGTATTGTGGGAATAAGCGAAAAAATGCTCATCGGCCAATTGAAATTATTGGGCGAAAAAGGCATCGTACACAAAAAATCGTTCCCCGAAATACCGCCAAAAGTGGAATATACGCTAACCGACACAGGGAAAGAATTGTTGCCGATTATCCATCAAATTATCCAATTCAGCATTCATCATAAGATGTAAAAATTTTGGGGATTATTTAGAGAAAATAAAATTGAATTATGCGTTTCCAATGATTTAATTTGGAAAATTTCAAAATTTATTTTCTTATTTTGTAACCTTTTCTACTTTCTCATCGTATAATTAATTGCAGTCCAAAAAAATGGATTGATTTTGTAAATGAGACAATTAAAAATTACAAAACAGGTTACCAATAGGGAAACCGCATCATTAGACAAATATCTACAAGAAATCGGCAAGGTAGATTTGATTACCGCAGACGAGGAAGTGGAATTGGCACAACGCATCCGTGCAAACGATAAAGTAGCATTGGAAAAACTGATAAAAGCCAATTTGCGTTTCGTAGTTTCGGTGTCCAAACAATACCAAAACCAAGGTTTATCTCTTCCCGATTTAATCAACGAAGGAAATCTTGGATTGATGAAAGCCGCCAAAAGATATGATGAAACGAGAGGTTTCAAATTCATTTCTTACGCTGTTTGGTGGATTCGCCAGTCGATTTTGCAAGCTTTGGCAGAACAATCCAGAATTGTAAGATTGCCATTGAACAAGATTGGTTCTATCAATAAAATCAATAAAGCTTATGCTCATCTCGAACAGGAAAATGAACGACCGCCATCTCCCGAAGAATTGGCAGAAGTTTTGGATATGAGCGAAGAAGACATTAAGGAATCGATGAAAAACAGCGGAAGACATCTTTCTATGGACGCTCCGTTGGTAGAAGGCGAAGACAGTAATTTGTATGATGTATTGCGTTCCGGCGAATCGCCAAGTCCTGATAAGGAATTGATGTTGGAGTCTTTGCAAATAGAAATAGAACGTGCTTTGCAAACTCTTACGCCAAGAGAAGCAGATTTGGTAAGATTATATTTCGGACTAAATGGCAAACATCCTATGACTTTGGAGGAAATTGGCGAAACTTTCGATTTGACGAGAGAGCGTGTACGCCAAATAAAAGAAAAGGCTATAAAACGCCTAAAAC
The DNA here is from genome assembly GCA_030538575.1 of Cruoricaptor ignavus. Classification (GTDB taxonomy): domain Bacteria; phylum Bacteroidota; class Bacteroidia; order Flavobacteriales; family Weeksellaceae; genus JAUNTR01. The sequence goes on from JAUNTR010000214.1 coordinate 2,141, forward strand.
ACAATACAAGAAGCAAAATCCTAAAATCTTATTTAGGTAAGTAAAAAATACAAAACTCCTTTTTTCACAATGAAAAAGGAGTTTTTTTATGCAATCTATAAAGTTGAATTATCAACTTTTCACCAATTCTTTTCTCACACGGCTAAGGCTTTCAGGTGTAATCCCAAGATAGGAAGCCACCATCCATTGCGGAACTCTTTGCAAAATATTGGGATACATTTTTATAAAATTCAGATAGCGTTCTTGTGCGGTTTCTGCCAAAAGGGAATGTACACGATTCTGCAAATTGCGAATGTGTTTTTGCAACATCATATCATTATTCAGAATAGAACCTGGATGTTGCATTTTTAGATTTTGAAAAAAATCAGGACTCAGGAGCAAGACTTCCGAATCCTCCACAGCATCTATATAATATTTGGATTTCTCATTGAAATACAGACTACTACGATCGCTAATCAACCAATTTTCAGGAGCAAATTGTATGATGTGGTCTTTGCCGTTTTTGTCTATGGAATACATCCTAAGCAAGCCTTTTTCCACAAAAAAAGTATATTGGCAAACCTCTCCTTCTTTCAGCAATGCCTCTCCTTTTTTCACTTTATTCATCGTGTAATAAGCACCACAATGTTGTACTGCGTCTTTGGGAATTTCCAATACTTCGGACAGATATTGTTCTATATTTTGCATTGTTATTTTTTATAAAACCAAAGATAAGGAAATACTTTGATGTGAAGCATCTTTTACCGCTTTACCATTTTCAATAACTATCAGTTGCGGACTTTGATGGCGAACCTCGAAAACTTCTGCAATTTTGTTGGACAAACCCCTATGTTCCAACAAATCTAAATAATAAAATTCAACTTTATGATTATTACTAAAATCTTGATTTTCAACTTCTTTTTCAAAGTTTTTCAAAACCGTTTTACTAATAAAACATCTGGTAGAATGCTTAAAAACCACTACTCTATTCTCTGCGGAACGTGCTATAATTTCATCTAAATTTTTTTCGGAATTAATGTCTTTCCAAAAATCCGATTTTTGTTTTCCCGTATTTTTACCTCCAAAAAACTGACTGAATAAACTCATTTTTTTACTTTAATTATAATTAAAAAACCAATCGACTTCTGCGTTCCAAAAGGATAATATCTCGCCAAACGCCATTTTGTTTGCCAATCTTATCTCGCCTGCCCACAACCCGAAATCCGAGTTTTTTATGTAACAAAAGGCTGGCTTCATTTTCAGGAAAAATCCCCGATTGCAAAGTCCAAAAACCATATTCTTCACTATCCAAACTCAACTTTTTCAAGAGCATTTTTCCCAGTCCTTTCCCTTGTACAGAATTATCCAAATAAATGCTAACTTCTGCCACACCAGAGAAACAAATCCTTTGGCTCACAGGTTTTAGAGCTGCCCAACCTACAATTTTATCCTCACTGTTTTCTATAACCCAACGGCAATTTTCGGTATGCTGATTGTCCCAAGTTTCCCAAGTTGGCAATTCTTTATCAAAAGTTGCATTACCATTGCTAATCCCTTGTTGAAAGATTTCCAAAACCCTATCACTATCTTTGGATTGCATTTTTCGGATTTCATAATTCATAAGACATTCATTTAAAAAAAATTATTTTCCTCTATTTTTTCTGGGAAATTTCCTTTTATGTCGAGTAAACTGCGTTTGCAGATTGTCTTTATTTACAGATATTATACTGATGTTACCATCTACTTCCAACACGGCAAGTCTTACTTCT
>JAUNTR010000215.1 GCA_030538575.1 Cruoricaptor ignavus
ATTTCGATGATGTGATTATCAACTGGATGGCTGACGAGTTTAAAGCTGAAGAAGGTGTAGATTTGAAAACCGATGCCATCGCATTGCAAAGATTGAAAGAAGCTGCTGAAAAAGCAAAAATAGAATTATCGGCTTCTACACAAACAGAAATCAACCTTCCTTATATTACAGCAACGGCAAGCGGACCAAAACACTTGGTAAAAACTTTGAGCCGAGCAAAATTCGAGCAACTGTCTGCCGACTTGGTAAGACGTTCTATGGAACCTTGCAAAAAAGCCCTTCAAGATGCGGGACTTTCAACTTCGGATATCGATGAAGTAATCTTGGTTGGTGGTTCTACAAGAATCCCAATCATCCAAGAAGAAGTAGAAAAATTCTTCGGTAAAAAACCTTCCAAAGGTGTAAACCCAGATGAAGTTGTGGCAATTGGTGCGGCAATCCAAGGTGGTGTATTAACAGGAGATGTGAAAGATGTCTTGCTTTTGGACGTTACTCCGCTTTCATTAGGTATTGAAACTATGGGTTCTGTATTTACTAAATTAATTGAAGCTAATACAACAATTCCAACCAAAAAATCAGAAGTTTTCTCTACCGCAAGCGATAACCAACCTGCCGTGAGCATTCGTGTAGGACAAGGGGAAAGACCAATGTTTGCAGATAATAAAGAAATCGGGAAATTCGATTTAACAGATATTCCACCTGCACCAAGAGGCGTTCCACAAATCGAAGTTACATTCGACATCGATGCCAATGGTATTCTAAGCGTTTCCGCAAAAGATAAAGGAACAGGTAAAGAGCAATCTATTAAAATCCAAGCATCTTCTGGACTTTCTGACGAAGAAATCGAAAGAATGAAAAAAGAAGCACAGGAAAACTCCGCCGCAGATGCTAAAAGAAAAGAGGATGCCGATTTGGTAAACAAGGCTGATGGTCTTATTTTCCAAACAGAAAAGCAATTGAATGAATTTGGAGACAAACTTTCTGCTGATAAAAAATCGGCTATCGAAACCGCTGTTGCAGAACTAAAAACTGCTTTTGAAGCGAAAGATATGGAAGCTATAAAAACTAAAACAGAAGCCTTAGATGCGGCTTGGATGGCAGCTTCCGAAGAGTTGTACAATGCACAAGCACAGCAACAAGGTAACCCTGATGCTAATGCAGGACAAACCAACAATGGAGCAGATGATGTACAAGATGCAGATTTTGAAGAAGTGAAATAAACCTATAATTATAACTGTAAACCGCTATGAGTTTTTAACTTATAGCGGTTTTTTCATATTGAACTCATCTAAACTTTTCCGCCATCCCAACAATGATAAAGGGTTTGGAGGAGCAAGTCATTTTTGTAAAAAACATTCTTCTCAATGCCTAAAAAGGCTTTGAGAACAACAGGCGATATTTGGCTTCTATCTTCTATTTCCTTAACAATGAAAAAGCCCGACAATTTCGATTGCCGAGCAAGTAGTTTTTTAGACTTCTTATTTTTCGATTTCAAATTTAATATCTCCCAAAGCCTTTTTAAACTCTATACTTGGGGTGAATATCACCTTAATACCACGTATTTTATCAGTCGTAAATTTGTCCGCCGTATCTACACCTTCACTAGAAAATGATATTCTAAAACTCCCAAAATCCCCCAACTGAATACTATTACCATCTATAAGTTTTTGCGGAAGTATTTCTACTAAGTTTTGCAAAACATTGGACACATCCCCAGAGGTAAGAGAAGAGCGTCCTGCAATATCTTTGGCGATAGTTTTTGAAGTTACATTCCCCGTCTTTATTGGGCTGGCATAAAATTTCTTCGGAGCCTCTTTATCTCCTGGTTTTCCTTTTTGTACTAATTTATATTTCATTTTTTTAAGTTTTATAGACTTCCCAAAGATAATTATTTTTTTACTATAAGCAAATGAAAATTTTATCAGGATAAATTTTTTACGGCATCCTGATAAAAGTTTTATTATATCCTGATGAAAGTTTTATATTATCTGGATGAAATTGAAAATACTAAGAATAGAGAGAGGGCTTTGGAAAAGCCTAGAAAAAACTATTCTCTACACTCTTATTTATTAAGCAAGCGATAAGACTAATATGAACAATGGATAAGCAAGCGAAATATTATGGATTGGGATTGATAACTTCTGATATGAGAACTTTTGCCGTGACTGGATTTGATTTATTGTTTGTTTCAGTAGGTCCAGCAGCAGCACCATGACCTATATAACTTACGATAGATAAATCATTAATAGCAACTTGAACCGAGCCAGGAGACAATAAATAGGTACCTAAACATTGACCAACGGAGTCGTATTGAATAGGAAGATATACTCCTGCATCTTGCAATGTTATACTTAGCGTTTGTATAACATAATTATGACCATTATAACTATTAGGTCCTTGAACTTTATTTGTCTGTACAGAACCACTATAATACCAATGGTAACTTTTTTTACAGTCATCAGAATAATTCGAGTTCTTACATACGAAATAACCTTCTGAACTTCTCAATATTTGCCCTTCAACATCTTTATTACACTCATACGTTCTTTGCGGTATCGGGAAATTTCCACCAGTGGAAATCGCTGTATAACCAGTTGGAATACCTGTTCCTTTATTTGAACTGTCTTGTAAACGTGTCCATCTTGCAGTGTCTTTATTATAAAAATAATAGCCTTTCTCATTTATATTTTCTACTGTTCCATTCAAATTCCCGCTCGCATCATTTATATAGACTAAAGTACTTTCTTCTGGGGCAGACATCTTTGCCACACGGGCTTTTGATAGCCTAGGGATAAGAATTCCCTCATTGGTAGTCGCGGTGGTTTCCCCGTTTCCAGAATTTGTTCTTATCTCCAACGTTGCTTTTGGAGTTACGGTATTAATACCTACTTTTCCTCGGTATTCGCTACGGTTTTGTCCGTTTGCCATTACTCCTAAGAGTATAACAGCCCATAAAAATCTTCTCATTATTAGATTGGTTTACTTTTTCTCCCCATCCCCGAGAAAGAATTACTTGTAAATAAAGAAAGCGTGGGGATTGCTAACTTATTATATCAGGCGGGTTCTGGTAAACCTTTGAAGTAAAATAAGTAGCAAACCCTCACGCCATAATAATATGACACGAGAGTTGCTAACATATTCCCTTCAAGTTTAAATGTACCAGATTTGCCTGAGGAAAATTTGTTAAACACTTTCTATGTTTTCAATAAAAATTCAGTTAAGATAACTTAACCCGACAAATTTAAGAATAATTTTTGTATCCAAGATTACTTTTTCTTAAAAATGTTATTAAAAATATTACAACTATCAACTCAGTTCAAAAAGCGTGATTTCGGGCAATACACCAACTCTTCCAGGATAAGCAATAACACCAAATCCTCGATTCACATAGAGGTATTTGCCTTCACTTTCGTACAAATCTGCCCATTTTTTGTAGCGGTATTGCACGGGCGACCATTTTACGTTTTTCAAATCCAAGCCAAACTGCATACCGTGCGTGTGTCCCGAAAGCGTGAGTGCAATATCCGACGGATGATTTTTCACGACTTTATCAAAATGCGTTGGATCGTGGCTCATCAATATTTTTGCAGCATCGGTTGGAATTCCCTGCGTTGCCTTATCCAAATCACCATACTGCGGAAATGGTTTTTCGCCCCAATTTTCAACACCGATAAGGTAAAGTTTCTCACCATTTTTTTCTATCACTCTATGCTCGTTCAACAATGTAGTAAAACCTGCTTCTATTTGCAATTGAATAAGGTTCGGGATATTTTTCGCTTTAGCCTCTGCAGATTCCCACTGCACATAATCGCCATAATCGTGATTTCCCAAAACGGAAAACTTGCCATCTTTGGCTTTTAACGAAGTAAATAAATACT
>JAUNTR010000216.1 GCA_030538575.1 Cruoricaptor ignavus
TTCAGGAAGGAATAGATTACCTAATCCAAGCGAAATATATGGAACCGTATATGAGGATTAATTATGTTGAAACCCCAGACTCTTTCTATTACCGAAGCGAAAATCCCGAAAAAAACGCCACACAACTGGATTTCGAGAAAACCACAAACGCGCTTCTCTCTTTATACAACGCTACCAAAAATCCTGAAATAAAATTGCGATACGCCTATCAATTGGTGAGATTTTACCATTACACGAGAAATTACAACGATGCCATTACCGCATTCAAGAATTTGGTGAAACCTTTGGGCTTGCATTCCGCCCCTTATTATTTGGCTCTGGACCAAATGGCTGGTGCACAAAGAGGTTTGGGACAACACGATGATGCCAACCGAAATTTCTTTGAAGTCTTCCGAAATCTGAATACACGAAAAGAAAGTGCTTATACATCTATGAAACTCTCGGATAGTGCTTCGTTTCAAAATCTATTGAAAACTGCGACAACCAACGAGGAGAAAAATATGATTTATTTCTTGCTCGGTTACGAGGATTTCAACAATCCATTGCAGATTATGGAAAAAATGTACGACATAAATCCCAATTCCGAAATATTGAAAGTTTTAGCCGCAAGAAGCATCAACGAGGTTGAACGCAACTATTTGCCAACCTATCTTCTAAGCAAAACCGAAAGACAAAAATACACCAATATTTACTCCGAAGAAAAGCAAGAACAACCGCAATCCCAAAATACGGAAAAAGAAAACTCTTTTTGGAACAAAATTTTCAACTTTTTCAAATCTATTTTTAATGAAAATAAAAACGATACAGAAAGTATAAAAAATACAAAAACCACTGCGAAACTCAATTCAAAAAAACTATTGAACCACCCCGATAGAATCCCGTTCTACAATTCGGTAAGAGGATATTCGGACAACGATACCAAAAAAGATTATCTGAATGATTTGGAACGATTTACCGAAAAAACAATTTCCAAATCCGATGATGAGTTTTGGAGCATTGCCAATGCTTATCTGAAATTCTTGAAAAAAGATTACGCCGAAAGTTCTAAAATTTTATCCGAAATAAAAACCCAAAATCCTGAATACATAGAACAAATTAATCGGATGAAAATATTGAACGATATTGTTGCCCAACCTATAATTGATAGAGATTTTGAGGAACACATCGTCTCTGTTTATCCCGATTTATTCAAGGAAAAAGAAGAACCAAAAACCGATGAAGATTACTATTTTTATGCAAAACCCAACACGGCAGAGTTTATAAGAGATGTACTCGCTAACCGATATTTTTTGCAAGGCGAAGATGCCAAATCTTTCCTAATGAATAACCGACTGAGCGATTTGCAAAGCAACCCAAATTCTGACTTGGTAAGAAAAGTAGAAGCATTTTACAAAAAGGCAGACAAATCGGCTTTCGAGAAAGATATTATTGCTAAAAATATAGATATGGAAAATCCTGAAAATTTCTTCCATCTGATTTATGGTGATGCAGAAATGAAAGCTGGGAATTTTGCAAAAGCAAAAAAATATTACGCAACCATCCATCAATTCAAAGGAATCCAACGCTATTACTACGATTGGGAGGCTAATGAAAGTAAAGAATCTTCTTACGATAAAAACGCCTATAACGGTTTTCAAAACATCTCGCTTTTAGTCTTTGGGCACAACGTTTGGGAAAGCTACGAGAGTAGTGAAAATGAATCTATGAAAGCTGAAAACACAACCGCTTTCCCTTTCATTAAAAATAAAATGAATAAATTGGAACTTTCCGATGCCTTAATCCAACTGCAAAAAATTGCCAACAGCAAAAATGCAAATGCTGCAAAAGCCAATCAAATTATCGGAAATTTCCTTTACAACACTTCTATTATAGGTTATTACAGGCATTTGTTTGTAATGGACATCAACAATTCCAATGGAGAAAAATTTCATTTTTGGAACACCCAAGAAGACACGCCTTACAATTATTATTACAAATTATTCACCAACCAAACTTTTATTAAACCTGATAATTTCGACCTCGCTATCGGCTATTATCAAAAAGCATTCAACCAAACACAAGACAAGGAAATCCAAAGCCGAATCCTCTTCCAAATGGCAAGTGCCGAGCAAGGCAAATTTTACCAATGGGAAGCCAAACAGCCACCAATTCCTTACAATGATAATCTTTGGTACGAGAAAAAACAACAGCGGGAAAAAGATTTTGCAAAAATGAAAAACGAAAAATTCCGTACATATTTCTCATTACTAAAATCCGAATACGCAAATACCGAAACCACACGAGAATTAATGGGAAGTTGCTCTTACTTCGATTATTTTATGAAGAAATAAGAATTTAGGATAACCAACTCTTTAGGTTTTTTTGAAATAAAGAAAACTTCTTTTTATATTGAATTAATAGATTGCGTACAACAAACAACATTTTTCCTATTTTCTTCGTAAAAATACGGAGGAAATGAGTAAATTGCGACGAAATTTAATTTAACTTCTATGAAAAGAATATTTTTGTTATGCACTTTTCTTCTCAGCTTCTTGCAAATAAAGGCTGATGAAGGTATGTGGCTGATGATGCTCATCAAAAGACTAAATGGGCAAGACTTGCAAAAGAAAGGTCTGAAACTAACTGCCGAAGAAATCTATTCGGTAAACAACTCTAGTTTGAAAGATGCTATCGTGCAATTTGGTGGCGGTTGTACTGCGGAGATTGTATCCAAAGAAGGTTTGCTATTTACCAACCACCACTGCGGTTATGGTAATATTGCAGCACTTTCCACCCCAGAAAACGACCATTTGACCAATGGCTTTTGGGCAATGAAAAATAGTGAAGAAATCCCAGCGAAAGGACTTTCCGTTAGATTTTTGGTAAGAATGGATGATGTTTCTGCAAGAATAAATGCAAAGCTAAACAACCAAATGTCTGTAAAAGAAAGAAGAGATATTATAGATGCAGAATACAAAAAAATACAAGCGGAAAACTCCGAAAACGGAAAATACACCGTAGTTGTAAGAGATTTCTTTAACGGAAACGAATTTTATTATTTCGTATATCAAGATTTCAAAGATGTTCGTTTGGTAGGAACTCCGCCAAATGCTCTTGGGAAATACGGCGGAGATACAGATAACTGGGAATGGCCAAGACACACGGCAGATTTCGCTGTATTCCGTGTATATTCGGATGCTAACGGAAACCCTGCGGAATACTCTGACAACAACGTTCCGCTAAAACCTAAGCACCATTTACCAATTTCCATAAAGCCAATAAAACCAGGAGATTATACAATGATTGTGGGTTATCCAGGAAGAACCAATAGATATATGACTTCCTATGGCATTAATCAATTAATTGGTAAAGATTATCCAGCTTGGGTAGATGCTTCTAAACACGCAATGGATGTATTGAAAAAATATATGGATGCCGACCAAGCTACGAAACTAAACTACGCTTCGCAATACGCTTCTGTTGCCAACTATTGGAAAAACAGACAAGGAACGATAGAATCCATCAAAAAAAATGGAACCATCCAAGATAAAGAAAAGGTGGAAAAAGTTTTCCAAAAATGGGCAGATAAAAGTGCGAACAAAGCAACCTATGGAAACGTGTTGGCTAATATGAAAAACTATTACGCTACTACGGCAGAGAAAGGTGTGGAAAGAAACTATGCTGCACAAATGACCAGAAATGCGAAATACATCCCATACGCCATCAACTTAGGGAATTTGTTGAAAAATTATATGGATGAAAAAGATGCTGCAAAAAAAGCAGAACTGAAAACCACCATAGAAAACAGAGCCAACACAATGTACGAAAAATTGAATCCTGCATTGGAACAAGAAATGCTGAAAACTATGGTTGCTCTTTACAAACATA
>JAUNTR010000217.1 GCA_030538575.1 Cruoricaptor ignavus
TTATAGGAATTATCACTACAATTATTGTTTTTCTTAATTTGTATCTTCTTTACGCTGAGTTTTTTGGATAATTTAATTGTCTTGATTCTTGGCTCTTACATCTTGATTCTTGTATCTAGCATCTTGCATCTAAATTATAAAACCCTATCTTTGCAATATGATACGCATTACTAAAATTTTCACGTTTGAAACCGCCCACGTTCTCTATAATTACGATGGGAAATGCAAAAATATGCACGGACATTCCTACAAACTTTTTGTAACGGTAAAGGGCGAATTGATTAATGATTTAGAGCATCCTAAAAACGGAATGGTCGTAGATTTTGGAGATATAAAAAAGATTGTAAATCAGGAGATTGTAGATGTTTGGGATCATGCAGTTTTGGTAAATGCATTATCGCCTCACAAGGCTTTGGGCGAGGATTTGGAGCAAAAAGGTCATAAAGTAATTTACTGTCCGTTTCAGCCAACTTGCGAAAATATGTTGTACGAAATCGCAGCGAGAATAAAAAAACATTTGCCCAATCATATTCAATTAGCTTATCTGAAATTACACGAAACCGAAAACTCGTATGGAGAATGGTTGGCGGAAGAAAATTAATTTAGATAAGAGAAAAAAGAGCAAAGAATAAAGATAAAAGAGTAAAGACGAAAGATTTTGTTTTTTTTAATTTTAAATAAAAGTAATAAAATATTGAATTTTCATTAATGAAAAAAATTCACCTCGAAGCCGATAAAAAAATCTATTTTACCTCGGATCAGCATTTTGGAGCACCAACTCCCGCAGAAAGCAAAAAGCGAGAAGAGCGGTTTGTACGTTGGTTGGATACGATAAAAAAAGATGCTCAAGTGCTTTTTCTAATGGGCGATTTGTTCGATTTTTGGCACGAATGGGATTATGTAATTCCCAAAGGTTACATTCGGGTTTTGGGGAAATTGGCGGAGTTGAAAGATGCGGGAATAGAACTTTATTTCTTTGTAGGAAACCACGATTTGTGGATGAAAAATTATTTTGAAACTGAGTTGGGTTGCCCTGTTTTTTTTGAAAAACAATATTTTGAAATCAATGGTAAAGTCTTTCTTTTGGCTCACGGAGATGGTTTAGGACCAGGAGATAAAGGTTATAAAAGAATGAAAAAAGTGTTCACAAATCCTTTGGCTCAGTGGCTTTTCAAGTGGTTACATCCCGATTTAGCAATGAGACTTGCGGTTTATCTTTCCACAAAAAACAAACTGATTTCGGGCGAAGACGACAAGCAATTTTTAGGTGAGGATAAAGAATTTCTTATCCTTTATTCCAAAGAAAAATTGAAAACCGAGCAGATAGATTTCTTTATTTTTGGACATCGTCATTTGCCGATGGTTTTGGATTTGGAAGGCGGAAAAGCCAAATACATCAACCTTGGCGATTGGATTGGCTACTACACTTATGGCGAGTATCAAAATGATTTTGAATTAAAGACATTTGAAGCGTAAATCTTGTTTATTTCTTGAAAAAAATGCAGTCTATTTTTAATATCCAAAACGAAGCAGATTTCCAAAAACAATGTTTGGAAACATTTCATTATCAGTATAATAATGTGGAAGTTTATAGAAAATTTGTAGATTTTCTAAACATTAATCCTAATGAAATAATTGAGGTTCAGCAGATTCCTTTTCTACCGATAGAAGCTTTTAAAAATCATTTGGTTTTGGATAAAGGTTTCGTTCCCGAGCATTATTTTCAAAGTTCAGGGACGACTAATATTCAAACCAAATCAAAACATTTTATTGCTGATTTTACTTTGTATGAAGAGAGTATTTATCGCAGTTTTCAGCAGTTTATCGGCAATCCGAAAGATTATATATTTTTAGGATTATTACCAAATTATTCCGAAAATCCGCATTCTTCATTAATTTATATGGTCGATTTTTTAATGAAAGAATCCGATAAATCCGAAAATGGTTATTTTCTTTATAATCATCAAGAGTTGTTAAACCTTTTAGAAAAATTGAAAGATAAAAAAGTCTTGCTTTTTGGTGTATCTTTCGCACTTTTAGACTTTTTGGATTATTGCGAAACAGTATCGGCTTCAATCTCAAATTCGGATTTAATGATTATAGAAACTGGTGGAATGAAAGGTCGCAAAGATGAAATGACGAAGGATGAATTGTTATTAATCCTAAAAAAAGGGTTTGCAACGGAGCGTATTTTTTCGGAATATTCGATGACGGAATTGCTTTCCCAAGCGTATTCTCTTGGGGGAAATATTTACCAAACTCCCAACTGGATGCGTATTCTCATAAGAAATACCGAAGATCCTTTTTCTTTCGTGGAAGATGGGCGAACAGGAGCGATTAATATTATAGATTTAGCAAATCGGCATTCTTGTTCTTTTATTGCGACACAAGATTTGGGAAAAGCAATAGGCAAAACGTTTCAAGTATTGGGGCGGATAGACCATTCGGACATACGAGGGTGTAGTTTGCTGGTGTCGTAGCAGGGGTATTAGAAATATGATTATCATAAAATAAACCTTATTTTTTATATTTTATCAAAAATAATGTTTTCTTAGAATTAGTTTTTATAGCTGATTTTAAACATTACACTTCAACTACCACTTTCCCAACCACTCGGTTGGTTTCCACTTCCAAATGTGCTTTCCCGATTTCGGTAAACGGAAATATTTTGTGAATATGTGGTTTTAATATTTTGTTTTTCAGTAAATTAGCGATAATATGCATATCGTTTCCATTAGAAAAAACGGACATAAAGAAGCAGGCTTTTAAGTTTTTGGTTCTGGCGAGTTGTTCGTCCTTTTCGGTTAATCCTGACGGAAGATTGACAATCGTGCCGCCTTCTTTCAAAACACGAACCGATTTCGCAAAATTCTCATAACCAATGGTTTCCAATACAAAATCAATATTATTGAGCTTCTTTTCAAAAGGTTCGCTTTGGTAATCGATATGCTCATCGGCTCCTAATGACAGTACGAAATCTCTATTTTTGGCAGACGAAGTTCCGATGACATACGCCCCCAAATGGTTGGCAATCTGTACAGCAAAATGCCCGACACCGCCCGATGCCGCGTGAATCAAAACGGTGTCATTAGCATACAACTTACCGAAATGGCGGAAGGCTTGCCACGCCGTGAGTGCCGCTAACGTACTGGCGGCTGCTTCCACGTGCGATACGGTTAATGGCTTCAACGCCAGATGATTGTCTGAAACGGCGACGTATTCGGCGTAGGCTTTGCCGTGTCCTACAAAATTTACCATTCCAAAAACGGCATCTCCAACAGAAAAATCGGTTACATTTCTCCCTTTTTTAACAATGATTCCCGAAATATCCCATCCCAAAATAATCGGATTTTCGTCTTTCAATAGTGTTGCCAATGCTTCGCCTTTTCGGGTTTTCACATCAACAGGGTTGATTGACAGTGCTTTGACTTGTACCAAAACTTCGTTTTCCGATATTTCGGGAATAGGTAATGCTACTTGGACTAAATGCTTCACATCTCCAAATTTTTCTACAATAACGGCTTTCATTTTCACACAATTTTATTTTTTTAATTTTAGTTTGTTGTCAATCCTCCGTCCACGGCAAGGATTGTTCCCGTAATCCAATGGGCTTGGTCGGAAGCCAAGAACACGGCTGCTTTCCCAATATCGTCGGTTGTTCCGATGCTTCTCAAAGGATAAATATTTTTCACCATTTCATAAAATTCGATTTGTTTATCATTAGATAAATTATGCAAATTCCGCTCAAATTGGGGTGTTAAAATACTTCCCGGTGCGATCCCGTTTACACGAACTCCCAAATTCCCGATTTCAAAAGCCAATGATTTAGTGAATG
>JAUNTR010000218.1 GCA_030538575.1 Cruoricaptor ignavus
GAAACTTCCAAAATTTTAGGTTGCAAATCGGGCTTGAAAAAATTATCTAAAACCCGTACCAAACTTATTTCGTCTTCTACTTTCGCATAATCGAACCCGAAATGTTTTGCCAAATGCTCTACCGTTTTGCGGTGCTTTGCAGTAATGAATTCATCTAAAATATTACCGTTCGCTTTATTGGGTCCGGGAATAATTTTGAAGATATTTCCCTCTCCGTTGTTGAAAACGATGATTCTGGTATAAGGCGGAATATATTGGTTCCACAATCCATTAATGTCATAGAAAAATCCCAAATCTCCTGTTACGAGCAAGGTAGGATTTTCATTTTTTATCGCAAATCCCATAGCGGTAGATGTAGAACCATCTATGCCACTTGTACCACGATTGCAGTACACAGGATTTTTGTAATCGAATAATTGAGCATACCGAATTGCCGAACTATTGGAAAAATGAATATTGAAATTTTCAGGAACTTTTTGCTCAATAAGAGAGAAGAGCAAGAAATCCGTAAAATCTACACGACTTTGGTATTCCTTGTGTTTGGCATCTTTTTTCTCTCGCAAAACATCCCAAAGATTATAATAAGGTCGAGGTTCTAAATTAATGAAATTAAGCAACTTACCAAAAAAAGTTTCAGCTTTGGTTTCTATTTTTTCCGATAAAGAAAAATAGGTATCGGGTTGCCATTGTTCGTGGATGTGCCAATGCTGTTTCGGCATCGCTTTTCTTAGGAATTGTTTCACTTTTTTAGAAACCACATTTTGTCCAACCGTAATCAGCAAATCGGGAGCGTAGGTTTTATAATCTTCCTCCGAGAAATTGTAAATATAGCGGTCTATATGTCGGAAAAACTTCTCGTGGTGCAGGTTAGAATTGGCTTCGGATAAAACCACTACCGAATGATTTTTTACGAGTTGTCCCAATTGGCTTTCCAGTTCCTTGTTTTCATCGCAAGTGCCGACTAAAATCATAATTCTTTTCGCACCGTTCCATTCCGCTACCAAATGAGATGGTAGTTCGTAAGGGCGATTTCGGATGGTTTTCTCCACCGTTGGGAAATGTGGCAATTCCGTTACCAAATCATACAACGGCTCGGAAAGTGGGATATTAATATGCACCGGACCTTGTTTTTCAAAACAAAGTTCTATCGCTTTTTTTATCGTATCGAAATTATAATTTTCCGCTTCATCTTCATTATCCTCTTTCAGTTGAAAATCACCGTAAGAATGTTGTTGAAAAAAATCTTTTTGGCGAATAGTTTGCCCATCGAAAATATCTATATAATCCTCTGGTCTATCTGCGGTAAGTAATAGCAGAGGCACATTTTGGTAAAAAGCTTCGGTTACAGCAGGATAATAATTTGCCACAGCAGAACCACTGGTACAAGTAACAGCCACAGGTTTTCCCGTGCTTTTTGCCATTCCCAAACCCACGAAAGCCGCACTGCGTTCATCTACGATGCTGAAGGTATTAAACTCATCCATCTCCCCAAAATGGATTGCCAAAGGTGCATTTCGAGAACCTGGAGAAATGATAATGTCTTGTAAACCATATTCTTTCAGCAAGTGAGCCAAAATCTGTACGCTTCTTTTCGATGAGAATTTTTTCATAATGCAAAGGTATGAGTTTTTAATTCAAACTTCAAAAATTTAAAAAGATGAAACATAAGGTTTTACTTTAATCTAAAACTGACAGAAAGTCATTATTTATATTTTGGTAAACTATTTGTAATTTTAGTTGTGAATAAAGATAGAATGAACTACCTTTATAAAAACTTTGAAATCAAATTATGGATTATAAATTTTCAGAAGGTTTGGACAAAGTATTCAAACAAAGCAGAAGCGAAGCACGCCGACTAAAAAGCGAATTTCTGAATACAGAACATTTGCTATTGGGCATTATAAAAACAGAAAACTCTGCAAAGGAAATTCTACTAAACCTAAATGCAGACCTTACCCAAATTCGCAGAAAAATAGAAACAATGAATGTGTCTTCTATCAACCCTTTTGTGGAAAATATACAAAACATTGCTTTTACCAAAATGGCGAATCAATCTGTAAAAAGAGCCGAGTTGGAATGCCGACAATACAAAAGTAGCGAAATAAATACCGTACACTTGCTCTTGGGGATTTTGTATAAATACGAAGACCCGACAGCCAATATTTTAGGAGCTTATGATGTGGATTATGAAAGGGTCTCTCGGGAATATCAAAAAATGATGAAAAATAGTGGCGAAACCCCAAGAATGAGTACTTACGATGATGATGACGAAAAAGAAGAATACTCGCAAATGCGTCGTCCAACAGGCAATGTAGCAACAGGAAAAAGCAAAACGCCAACATTGGATAATTTTGGTAGAGATTTAACCGCATTGGCAAGAGATGGAAAATTAGACCCCGTTATCGGTCGTGAAAAAGAAATTGAAAGAGTATCCCAAATTCTTTCCAGAAGAAAGAAAAACAATCCGCTACTCATTGGTGAGCCAGGCGTTGGGAAATCTGCCATTGCAGAAGGTTTAGCCCTAAGAATACACCAAAAAAATGTATCTCGTGTACTTTTTAACAAACGTGTGATTACTTTGGATTTGGCAAGTTTAGTTGCTGGCACAAAATACCGTGGGCAGTTCGAGGAACGTATGAAAGCCATAATGACCGAGTTGGAGAAAAACCGAGATGTCATCCTTTTCATTGATGAATTGCATACCATTGTAGGAGCAGGCGGTTCTACGGGAAGTTTAGACGCTTCCAATATGTTCAAACCAGCTTTGGCAAGAGGCGAAATACAATGCATCGGAGCAACAACATTGGACGAATACAGACAATATATAGAGAAAGATGGTGCGTTGGAAAGACGTTTCCAAAAGGTAATGGTAGAACCAACTTCCATCGAGGAAACCATACAAATCCTTAATCAAATAAAAGATAAGTACGAAGACCACCACAACGTAACTTATACCGATGAAGCCATTGCGGCGTGTGTAAACCTTACTTCGAGATATATTACGGATAGATTTCTTCCCGATAAAGCCATTGATGCGATGGATGAAGCAGGCTCTCGTGTTTACATTAAAAATATGAAAGTGCCAACCGACATCATCAATCACGAGGCTAAAATAGAGGAAATAAAAGAGCTGAAACAACAAGCCGTAAAAAGGCAAGACTATCTGGAAGCCAGAAAGTTGAAAGATGAAGAAGAGCGTTTGCAAATGGAATTATCCTCTGCCCAAGAACAATGGGATAAAGATGTGAAGGAGAAAAAAGAAACCGTAACTGAGGAAAATGTGGCAGAAGTCGTATCGATGATGAGCGGAATTCCTGTAACCAAAGTCGGTAAAAACGAATTGGATAAACTGGCACAAATGGATGACAAACTGAACGGAAAAGTCATAGGACAAGAAGATGCCGTAAAAAAAGTAGTGAAAGCCATCCAAAGAAATCGTGCAGGACTGAAAGATCCAAACCGCCCAATAGGAACATTCATCTTCCTTGGAACAACAGGAGTTGGTAAAACCGAATTAGCAAAAGTAATGGCTCGGGAACTTTTCGATTCCGATGAAGCCCTTATCCGAATAGATATGAGCGAATATATGGAGAAATTTGCCGTATCTAGATTAGTTGGTGCACCTCCAGGATACGTTGGCTACGAAGAAGGTGGGCAACTGACCGAAGCCGTTCGCAGGAAACCTTATGCCGTAGTGCTTTTAGATGAGATTGAAAAAGCCCATCCCGATGTTTTCAATATCCTTCTTCAGATTTTAGATGAAGGACACGTTACCGATTCTTTGGGAAGAAAAATAGATTTCCGAAATAC
>JAUNTR010000219.1 GCA_030538575.1 Cruoricaptor ignavus
TTCGGAATTCTAAAAAAGCTTTTTTTGCAGTTTCTATTACGGTGGAATAATCTGCTGTATTTCCCATAGTTACATTAGCGATAGGTTTGCCATCTGTTGGGGAATAAGATGTAAGTAAATCTCCCGTAGCAAAGTAGTTTGCACCAGTAGATACTCCTTTGTTCTCGTTTTTTAATCCTAATTTTTCTAATGATTTTTCGATGCCGAAAAGATTGTTTTGGTCTTTCATTTTATATATTTTCGATTGAGCTTAAAGATAAAAATTATTCTTGATTTGCCAAAATATTGTTAAGGAATTTAAGATTTACGATTTAAAATTAAACAATTGTTTAAATAAAAATAAGTTCTTAATTTTGCACCCTTAAAAAAAATACACAAATGCAGAAAAAATTTGTTCCACTCGCTTTGGGCGGATTGGCTATTGGTACTACGGAGTTTGTAATTATGGGTTTGTTGCCCGATGTTGCTACATCTTTGCAAATAGATATTCCTACCGCAGGTCATCTTATTTCATCCTATGCTTTGGGTGTTGTAATTGGTGCACCAGTTTTGGTAGCTTTATCAGGAAAATATCCACCAAAAAAAGTTCTAATGGCTTTGATGGTTTTATTCACTATTTTTAATGGACTTTCGGCATTGTCGCCTTCTTATTATACATTGCTATTTGCAAGGTTTTTTTCTGGTTTGCCTCACGGTGCATTTTTTGGGATAGGAACTGTGGTTGCTGTAAAACTCGCACAAGAAGGGAAACAAGCCCAAGCTATTGCAGCAATGTTCAGCGGACTTACAATTGCCAATCTTGCGATGGTTCCTTTGGTTACGTATTTGGGACATAATTTTGGTTGGCGGTTGGCTTTTGGTATTGTGGCGATTTTGGGAATGTTGTGTATTTTGTTTTTGAAACTTTGGTTACCCGATGTAGAAAAACAGCATTCAGTAGGGATTAGGGAACAATTACATTTCTTTAAAACCAAAAAAGCGTGGAATATTATAGGAATTACAGCAATAGGTTTTGGCGGGTTGTTTGCGTGGTTCAGTTATATTGCTCCGTTGCTTACTTCTATTTCGGGATTTCGGGAGAGTTCTATTTCCTATATTATGGTTTTGGCAGGAGCAGGAATGGTGGTTGGTAATTATTTGGGAGGTATTCTCGCAGATAAAATAAAACCTATTTTTGCAACCATGATTCTTTTGTTATCAATGGTTTTGGCATTGGTTGCGGTTTTCCTATTTTCAGGAAATCCTTATATTTCTTTGGTATTAACTTTTGTTTGCGGAGCGTTGTCTATGTCTGTCGGTTCACCCATAAATATTATTATGCTGAGAGCTGCCGAAGGTTCCGAAATGCTTGCTGCTGCGGTTGTGCAAGCAGCTTTCAATATTGCTAATTCTTTGGGAGCTTTTTTCGGAGGCATTCCTTTGGTGTACGGTTTGTCCTACAATTATCCGTCTTTGGTTGGTGCAGGAATGGCGATTATTGGTTTTTCTTTGGCTTTTGTTTTTTATAATATATTTGAAAAAAATAGAATTTCTAAAAAAGAATGATATATTTGCAAAACAATCAATTCTGATACATTGGTGAATCGTGTGCAAATCACGAACTGTCGCGCAACTGTAATCTATGCGAAAAGCGTATAGGAAGTCAGATCCCAAAGGAATTGATATAAATGCTTTCGCGATTTGAAGCAGAAAAAAACTCATTGCAGGATTTCCTTCTGTAACCATTTTTCTGTTCATTTCATTGAAGAATTAAATTATTGAATTAAAGGATTTAAGGCTGTTGATTTCAGTTCTTTATCTTTAAATGTTAAGTCTTTAAAAATAAAAATTAATGAATTACGAAGAAAAAATTAAAGCCTCGGAAACCCACGTTTTCAAAGTTGTATTTCCCAACACAACCAACCACCACAATACGATGTTTGGCGGAAAAGTAATGGAAATGATGGATGAAATTGCATTTATGACAGCAACCAGATTTGCCAGAAAATCCTTTGTTACAGTAAGTTGCGATCGCATTGATTTCAAAAAACCAATTCCAGCCGATACATTGGTGGAACTGATTGGGAAAGTGAAATATGTAGGAAATTCTAGCCTGAAAGTAAACGTCCAAATTTTTGTAGAAGAAATGTACGCCGATGTCCGAGAAAAAGCCGTTTCAGGTGACTTCACTTTGGTTGCCATTGGCGAAGACAAAAAGCCGATAAAAATTTTTGAAACCGAAGAAACCGAAAATTTAGGATAATCCGAAATCTATTTCAATCATTAGGATTAAAGAAATAAAAAAACTTTATCTTTGCGGAATGGACTATCCGAGTAAGGTTTTAGAAAAAGCGGTAGAAGAAATTTCTGGATTGCCAGGCATTGGCAAAAAATCGGCACTTCGTTTGGCATTGCATCTATTGAAACAGCCCGAAAGCCAAGCTATTGCACTAAGCGATGCTCTGAAAAATTTGGTTACGGAAATAAAATATTGCAAAGAATGTCATAATTTTTCGGATTACGATATTTGCGATATTTGCGATAATCCCAAGCGTAATGATGAAGTTTTGTGCATTGTAGAAGATGTGCGAGATGTAATGGCAATAGAAAATACAGGGAAATTCTCTGGGAAATATTTGGTTTTGGGCGGTAAAATTTCGCCGATGGAAGGCGTTGGGCCTAACCAATTGAATATTACAGGAATAGAAAATAAGTTACAAAACGAAACCATTTCCGAGATTATTTTTGCCCTTAGTGCAACTATGGAAGGCGACACTACGGCATATTATATTTACAAAAAATACAAACATTTCGGGGTGAAGTTTTCTTCCATCGCACGAGGAATTTCCATAGGCGATGAATTGGAATATGCCGATGAATTATCCTTAGGACGTTCCATACAAAACCGTGTACCGTATAGCGAGAAAGATTGATGTTTTTAGACGAAAAATATTAAAAAATGATTTCGGTAATTATTCCTCTATATAATTCAGAAAAAACAATTGTGGCAGCTTTGGATTCTGTAAGGATACAGCGTACGGAAGAAATTTTTGAAATTATTGTCATTAATGATGGTTCTACCGATTGCAGTTACGAGATAGTTTCGGAATATAAAAAGCAACATTCAGAATTAGATATTATTCTCATCAATCAGACCAACCAAGGTGTATCTTCTGCCAGAAATGCAGGCTTGGCAATTGCCCGAGGCGAGTATATTGCACTCTTGGATTCCGATGACCAATGGCATCCCGATAAAACCGAAAAACAACTGAAATTTCTCAATCATTCCAAATATAAAATAGACCTGATTGCCTCTACAAGAAATGGTTTGAAAGTTCTTTTCCCTTATCGTTTAAACACTGATAATTTGGCAGAAGTTACCTTTGGTAAATTACTTTTAAGAAATGAAATAATGCCATCCACCGTAATTTTTAAGAGAAAAATTTTAGATGATATTGGTAGTTTCAATTCCAAACAGCGTTATGCCGAAGATGTTAATTTTTTCTTGAAAGCGACCAAAAATCATACTTTATATATTTTGGGTGAGAGCTTAGTAATCGCAGGCGGAGGAAAACGTAGTTTCGGTGTCAGCGGTTTATCTGCTAATTTAAAAGAAATGAAAAAAGGATTTCAATCTAATATTAAGCAAATGTACGAGGAAAAAAGAATTACACGTTGGCAAATGATATTTTATCATTATTTTTACCAATCAAAGTACGGAATTCTTGTATTGAGAAATAAATTGAATCTTTAACAAAAACCGAAAAATTTTGAAAAATATATTAATCACAGGAGGAGCTGGTTTTATTGGGAGTAGAT
>JAUNTR010000220.1 GCA_030538575.1 Cruoricaptor ignavus
AAGAGGTGCAGGTGGAGTTATCCCACCAAATGCTTGGCTTATCTTCGATGTACAATTGGTAAAAGTGAAATAATATTCTTGCTTTAATCCTCAAAAATAAAAACTCGGTGTATGCCGAGTTTTTTGTTTTTTATAAATGGTTTTAAGTTTTGTATTCATAGCACAATTCTTTTTCGATATTATTATTTATAATATGCTGTTTTAGTATGATATACAGATGAAAAACCGTATCTTTGTAATCGAAAATAAAGATAATGAGAAACTCTTTATCAGCAGTTTTTTTCGGCACTTTTTCACCTCAATCGGGCAAATTCACCTACAATTTAGGAAGGGTATTCTTTTTTCTATTCTTACTAAATTTTTCTTCTATACAAGCACAAGAAAATATTGTTCACATTTCTTCGGGAGCAGAAGTTTTTGTAGTAAGCAAGAAAGGTTCTATAGAAGTTTTATCTTCGGATAAACAATGGCATAACCACCAAAATTCTGCTTTTGCAAAAGCCAGAAAAACCAAGAGAACAGCAAATAAAAACCAAAAGAAATTAACTTCTTTGGATAGTCCTAAAAAAACAACTCCTCAACTAAAAACAAAAAAAGTAGAGGTGTTTTTTCACGACAAATACAATCCACCTGCACATTTATCCCAGACTATATCTTCTGTATCTAAAACAATGGTTCAGCAGATTAATCATTACCATGCTGTTGCAACTGAAAATCATACCTTATACTTACCGAAGTTTTTTCATCAAAGAAAAAATTTTCATCACACCCTAGCAATCAGCAAATACAGAGTATCTGGGTTTAGCACCCGTGCACCACCCGAATATATTGCTTTATAAAATAACAAATTGGTGCCAACTTCAGTATGTTTATTTGCATCAATTTGGATACAATTTACCAGCATTTTTCTACAAAAGATTCTTTAATTATCTTCTTATCCTAAGGTAAATTATAGAAGTGAACAGGGGAATCTCTCTTCGAGATTTAAGACAAAATGCTACGTTTTTTTAGCTAAACAAGTTATTAATAAAAATAAAGTAATGATAAAAAACAACATAAAAGTAAAGCAACTATGTAAAACCCTACTTGTTGCTATTGTCTCTTTAGGCACAGGTACGCTATCTGCACAAACCATAAATTTGGATATGGATTTGGATAACGATGGTATTCTAAACACCACAGAAGGCTATTGCCGATTTATAGAAGCTATAGACCCTATTTACTACAATGCAGGCTCTGCCTTTGATCCCGCAATTACATTACCTACATTTGTAGGAAAAACAAATCTTCTTCATAGTCCTACAACTGTAAACCCCAATGGTGGCGGAGCAGGTAGAACCGATTTATCCTTCACATTAGATGCTACAGGTTCTGTACAGGTAAGATATAATGGAGCTTACAATTACTACAATCTAAATCCAAGCTGGCCATCTGGACCATTAACTAGTGTTTACAATAATCTGAACACTACACTAATCGTTAGCTATAGAGACACAAATGATAACTGGCGAAAATCCACAGCGCCTTTTTCAGGCATTTTGTCATCTGGTGACCGATATTATTTTCAACCTTACTATATTTCTGAAGTAGCAGGTAAAGGGACACTAAGAGACCCTTGGCGTGTAAAAGTGCAATTTTATATTGATATGAATACAAATTTGGCTTATGATTCTACCAGAGATGTTATGATTACCCAAATAAACACGTATGTAGCAGGCGATAATTTTTTCCGAAGAGATTTCGAGTTTAGCGTACCCAATGGAGCACCTGAAATGAAAATTTATGATTTGAGAGATGCCGCTTTTACAGGAACTACAGATGCAGGACTTGGTATTTACGCGACTACGGGAGTAGATTACAAAACTGGTGGAGCAACAGAAATGACCACCCAACCGACATTAATTGGGATTACAGATAGGGGAAACTCAGGAATTTTTCTTGGTTTTATGCCAATCAGCCCTTGGAAATCTTGGACTGTTGGACAATGGGGTCAACCAACCACGCCATCAAATACTGGTGCGAATTTGAATAATACAATCCTAAATGAAGATGGAGATATTGGTTTTACAATCCAGTACAACGATATCCCTGCAAATAGCTCGGGGGAAACCCAAAAATACTATTATTCCGGCTACGAAGTAGTAGGGCTTGTAACAAATTTGTGTAAAGAACACCGTGATACCGATAGCGATGGTACTCCCGATTACTTGGATTTGGACTCCGATGCAGATGGTTGCTGGGATGCGGTTGAAGGAGCTGGCAATATTACCTCTGATATGCTGAATACAGATGGTAGCATCGCAGGAAATGCAGATATAGATGGGATTCCTGTTGCTGCCAATGGTGGACAAGGCGAAGGTACTGCTTATATAGCTAATCCTACACTGAACAAGGGTACAGCTTCTCCTAACCAAACAATACAAGAAAATACTACACCACAAGCACTAACTATTACAGGTTTTGTAGGTAATATCCAATGGCAGATTTTCAGTAATGGTAATTATACCAACATTGCAAATGCTACTACAGGAACTTACCAACCAGGAGAGTTATCCGAAACCACTCTTTACAGAGCCATAATAAGTAGCGTAGGTGGTTGTACAGACTATCATGAGATTATAATTACAATTTCCGATGCTTGCTATGAAGATCCCAATAATGATACAAGTGTAGAAGGTTTACCAACCAAACACGGTATTACTCTACTGAAAAGAGCTGGTAATAACGATACCGAGTGGCCAAGAGGTAGAAAAGCAGGACATACTGTTTTGGAATCCAACACCAAAGGTCTTATTATTACAAGAATGACTACCGAACAGATTGAAAAAATCGCTAATCCACAAGAAGGTATGATGGTGTACGACAACAACGAAAAATGTCTGAAAATATTTGCAGACAATGTTTGGAAATGTTTCTCTGTACCATCTTGTCCTTAATGTAGAAAATCTCATTTTAAGTTAATCATCAACAAAAATTTTTTAAAGAAATGAACAGAATCATTATACCAATATTTATCGCCATTTGCAGCACAAGTTTTGCACAAGTAATTATAGGCGATAATACAGGTACGGCACAAAATAAAACCGCAGTACTTTTAGAATTTGCCAACACCAACGACAGAGGACTTATCTTGCCTTATGTAAAAACAAAAGCTACAACACCTACAGAAGGTTCTATCATCTTAGATGTTTCAGATTCCACAAAAGCGAGAGTCAAATTTTATAATGCCAATACAGAAACTGGAACAAACGGTTGGGTAGATCTAAGCGGGCAAGATGCCGATGTTACATCTATTCTGACAACTCAACCTAATACCAAAGAATCCGATGCAGAAAAAGTGGTAATTGGTAATCCAACAAATGTAACTGATGGCATTTTAGTACTGGAATCTGAAACCAAAGCAATGGTTTTACCACATGTGGATAATGTACAAAAAATCATAAATCCCTCTCCCGGAATGATGGTTTTTGTAAATAAAGACGGGGCTAAAAGACTTGCCGTTTACAACGGTGCTAAATGGAGTTTTTGGGCAGCTCAACAATAACTGAAGAACTCTAAAATCAACAGATTCGCATCAGCAGACAGCCCTATTTCCTTTATCGGATTTAGGGCTGTTTTTGTATTATAAAAAAACTTCAACATGCTATTACAAATTCTAAGTTCAAGGGTTAAAGTTTAAAATTCAAGTAAAAAACCGCTACAATTCCCAAAAATTATTTTAGCATTTAGGCGGTGTTTACTCTGTATATTTTTTGTAAATTTGCATAATATCACAAACATTAAG
>JAUNTR010000221.1 GCA_030538575.1 Cruoricaptor ignavus
CTACACAAACAATTTCCTCAATTCCACAGAATCAGCGGCTTTCATTCTTCCTGAAAGAATTAGCGAAAGTTCTTTTCTCCTTAATGCTGCTGCAAAACGCTCTTTTTCCAAATCTGTTTCGGGTTCCATTTGTGGAATTGGTACAGGCTTGTTGAACTCATCTACGGCAACAAAAGTGTAAATACCTTCGTTGGTGTGTATTTTTTTTCCAGCAATCGGGTCGTCTAACCAAACATCTACATAAATCTCCATAGATGTCCCAAATGCACGAGAAACTTTGGACTCCAAGACAACAATTCCGCCTTCGGGAATTGGGTGATTAAACGAAACGTGATTGACCGATGCTGTTACCACTCTTCTCTCGCAATGCCTTGTTGCTGAGATAGATGCACATCTGTCCATTCTCGCTAAAAGTTCTCCTCCGAAGAGATTGTGCAGTTGGTTGGTGTCGTTTGGTAAAACGATGTTGGTCATTATGGTTAGAGAATCTTTTGCTGTTTTAGTTTTTGCCATTATTTTTTTTAAATTAAAAAATTAAGAGGTTAGGAAATTAAAAGATGATATCGTGATTAGCCCTATATTATAAAGTTTTCAGACTATCAATTTTCAGGCTGTCCACTTTCAGAGTATCGATGATGATTGGTTTAGGCTGAGGCATTTCTTTTTTCAGAGTTTCCTTTGGCATCGGATGAAAAATCTCCTCGAATGATTTTTTACCAAAAATTAACTCTTGTTGTGTGATACCCAAATACACCAAACCTG
This sequence comes from Cruoricaptor ignavus, assembly GCA_030538575.1. Lineage (GTDB taxonomy): Bacteria > Bacteroidota > Bacteroidia > Flavobacteriales > Weeksellaceae > JAUNTR01. The sequence goes on from JAUNTR010000221.1 coordinate 763, forward strand.
CTATCGGAATGAGGATAAGCAACCAAAGTAAAGCCCTGTTTATTCGGTAATTTTCTTTTTCCGAAATCGTTTTTTTTGTATTTTGTTTTAGGTTTTTCAGGTCTATTTCTTCCAAACCGTAATAGTCGGGAATAATGGTTTCGGTATTTACTTCTGTAAACTTCAATCCCTCATCAACAAAAGAAAAATTGCCCAAACCTTCGATGGAAAATTCTTTTTTCAAAAAGATATTCACATTCCATCGGGCAACGTATTGGTGTATTTTTTTCTCGGCTTCGGCTTCGGAAATCCGTTCCTTTTCTGAAACAAATTTTTGAAACCAATCGCCCTTCACAGTTTTGTCGTGTGTGAAACAAATATTTTTCTGAGGCGGCAAAATGCTTTTATTAAACTCATCTAACTTTGCCTGAGTATCTTTCATAAAAAAAACGCCAAACTCTGCGATTTCCACAGATTGGTTTTTCTTCAAAAAATCTACGATATAAGGTATAATATTCATACTGAGTGCAAATTTAGTTTTTTTTGAGAATATCACAATATTTTCATTTTTAAAGAAAATAAAAGCCTGTATCATAACTGTACAGGCTTTTGAAACTCGGGAAGAGTTTCTTATTTAATCTAATTAATTTACCTAAATTTCAGCGTCATTCCCAACATATAATTGGTTCCCGCTTGCGGATAAACAATCACTCCGTCATACACATAACCGTTGTTGGCGTATTTTCGATTGAGGATATTATTTACCATTAAATTAATTCCCAAATCGAAACGTTGGAGTTTTAATTGATAACTTGCCAACGCATCTAAAACATTGTAAGCCGGCAATTTCAGTTGGTTATTCTGCGTATTATCCAAATACTGTTTGCTGATGTATTGGTTGGTAAGTGTTACATTAAAATCTTTCACAGGATTGTAAGCAACTGATAATGAGCTTATAAAATCGGGAGAGTAAGATATATTGGTATTTCCATGGTTTTTGATTGTTTTTATAGGATTTCCTGTGGAATCTAAGGCATCTTCTTCGGTTTTATAATTGATATTTTTATTTTGGCTAATCGTCATATTTCCCGAAAGTGTGAGATTGTGCCTTACTTTCGCAGCCAAACCTGTTTCCAAGCCAAGTCTGTACGATTTCCCTGAGTTTTCCCGAACCATTCCGCCAACATCATTTATTTTTCCACTCAGCACAAGTTGATTTTCGTAATGCATTAAATATCCATTGGTACTGAAAGTAAGCCAATTACCGATTTGTTTTTCCAAACCTAATTCCACATCGTGCAATTTTTCAGCTTGTATTTTGGGGTTTTCTATTAAATCTCTTCGGTTTGGTTCCCGATGTGCGTGAGCGTAGGAAAGATAAATTTTACCCTGTGGCAATCTGAAATTAACCCCAGCTTTTGGATTGAAAAACAGCCAGTTTCTATCTAAGTTTGCACCTTCCGCAGGATTGTTTTTTATTTCTGCATTATAGCCAATTCCACGAAATTGCACATCTGCAAAAACATCAAATTTACCTAATTTATACAATGCTTTTCCGTACCAAGCCATTTCATTTTTCAGGGATTGATTTCTGTAATATTCGTGTTTGTTTGGGATATTATTTCCATAATTTTTCACAGAAGAAACTTGCCCAAAATGGTCGCCTTTGTATTGATTGGTCGCCAAACCGAAATTTAGTTCCAAATCTCCCATTCTTCCGTAGAGATTAGAAATAACACCGTAGAAATGATTGTCCAACCATTTGTATCGGATAAAATCTGCTCGGGAAATCGTTTGTCCTTCAAAATCGAAAGCATCTAATTGATAGCGATTTAGCCTATCATTTTGTCTGTAATTTTCGTAATAGCCTTTTCCTCTGGTGTAGTGTGCGGTCGTTTGCAAATTCCAATTGTCTGAGAATTTTTGTTCCCAAAACAAATGGTAGTGGTTTTGTCGGTAATTATCGGTTTCGTTGTTGTAATATCCAGAGATGTTTCCGTTGTCATCGTATATCGCTCCGGAATAATTGGTTTTTGGATTTTTAATAAAATCTTCCATAGAAATCCCATTCCACGCTTGGTACGTTTTTTCTTTTCCCCCAAAAGCCATAAAACGGAGTTTGGTATTTTTTTCTTCAAATAAAGCCGTGAAGTTGTATGAATTAAGGTCAGAAAAACCTCTATCAATATAACCATCTGATTTTGTGATGGAATAGCGTCCCATTACCGAAAGTTTATTATTCCAAAACTTCCCCGAACCAACCTCGAAAGCGTGTCTTCTTGTGTTGAACGAGCCATAAGATTGGTTGGTTAAAGCATAAGCTTTTTCTTCGGGATTTCTGGTTAAAACATTCACGCTCGCCCCGAAAGTTCCCACGCCGTTTGTGGAAGTTCCCACGCCTCTTTGTATCACAATATCAGAAGCGGAGGAAGCCAAATCGGACACGTTTACAAAAAACGTCCCAAACGATTCGCTATCATTGTACGGAACGCCATTTAGCATTACATTAATCCCCGAACCATCTGTCCCACGAATACGGAAACCCGTGTATCCAACGCCATTTCCAGCATCCGAAGTAGAAACTACGGACATTTGGTTTTTCAGCAAAATCGGTAAATCTTGTGCAAGGTTTTTGGCTTTCAAATCTCGCTCTACATTAATGACTTCTTTGGTTACAGGCAATCTTTTCACAAAGTTTACAGCCTCTATGGTCTCTACTTTTGTAGAATCTTGCACTTGCTGTTGTGCATAGAATACAGCTGGACTTACGCAAAGTCCCAAAATAAAAAATCCTTTCATTCTTTTAATTGATTAATAATTAATTGAATAAAAGGGGCGATTACTTAATAAGATAATTTTCGAATTAGGTAATATGATAATTAAAATTATCTCATCATCTTATTCTCTCATTATCTCATTCAAACTATCCCTAAACAGCATTATCTGTTCCAGGTTCATTGGGTATAATCTCAGCCACCGTTGTAGCACCCCTTAAAATTCTGTTTGCGAAAATAACAATAATTTTTGAAATAATAATGCAAT
>JAUNTR010000222.1 GCA_030538575.1 Cruoricaptor ignavus
CTTTTATGTTTTCTCAAGCACCTGCAGGATATTATGATGGGACAGATGGTTTGTCGGGATATAAGCTAAAATCGAAGCTATCCGAAATTGTTTCTAAAAATTATAATCGACATTATGATGATGTTCGGGATTTGTTTTTTATTACAGATTTGGATCATCATTATGATTATGGTACGGAGAATACAACTATTCTCTTGGATATGTACACGCAAGATCCTGATAAGCCAGGTACTATTGCTTATACGAGAGCTGACCTTATTAGTGGAGCAACCGAAGAAGGAAAGGGCTGGAATCGGGAACATCTTGTACCACAAAGTACATTCTATGGTAATTATCCTATGTATTCGGATTTGTTTTCTTTGGTTCCCGCAGATGCATTCATTAATCAGAGGAGAAGCAATTATCCTTTTGCGAAAGTAGGTAACTTACCCACAAATATTTTTACCAATGGTTCTAAAAGAGGGCGTAGTGCAACACCAGGATATAACAATTTGGTTTACGAACCGATAGATGAATTTAAAGGAGATATTGCTAGGGCATTATTGTATTTTGCTGTGAGGTACGAGGGTAAATTTAATAGTTTTAATTATGGTGTATCTACCAGTATGTTTAATGGAACGGAGGAGCAGGCTTTCAAGGATTGGTTTATACAGTTGCTGAAAGAATGGCATCAGTTGGACCCTGTTTCCGAAAGGGAAATAGATAGAAATAATAAGGTTTTCGGGATACAGAAAAATAGAAATCCGTTTGTAGATAATCCGGAATTTGTAGAAAAAATTTGGCAAGATATTCCGCAAATGGTAGCTCCAAGTATTCCGACAAATATAAGGATTTCTGAGGTTGGAGCTAAATTCCTAAAAGTAGAATGGGCTGAAAGCACAGATGAAAATGTATTGGGATACAAGGTATTCAATAATGGAGTGCAAGTGGGAACAACTAATAACAATTACTTTTATATAGATGGTTTACAACCCGAAGCTAATTATCAAATTAGTGTAAAAGCATATAATGTAGCGTATTTGGAATCGGGGCAAAGTACCGAGATTTCTGCAACAACTTTGGATAAGGATAATTTTTCTTCCGATCTTTTTATCTCAAAATATATTGAAGGAACAGGCTACAACAAGGCGATAGAAATTACCAATAAAACAGGACACGAGGTAAATCTTAATAATTATAGATTGAGGATAGAAACATATATAACTCAATATTTTATGTCCACTCCATTTGAGTTGGAAGGTGTTTTGCCCAACAATTCGTCTGTTGTTATAATGCACCCTTTTGCAGATTTTAGTTGCTATAAAACCGAAGATGCCAGATTTGTAACCAACTCTCCCGCAATGGGTTTTGGTGGTTCGCATTATGTAGAAATCGCCAGAGGCGGCAGAACGGTGGACGCTGTTGGAACAAGAGGTATACAAAATTCTTTGGCAAATATATCTCTGTATCGGGAAGAAAGTATTTCCCAACCCAATACCAGTTTTCTGCAATCTGAATGGCAAGAACATCCTGCAAACTACTGCGAAAATTTAGGTTCGCTTGCCAGCAAAGAAATTCGTGTGTTGTCCGATGATATTACGCTCTATCCAAATCCAGTATTCGGAAATCAATTGTTTGTGAAAGGCAATCAGATTTCTACAATTCGTAATGCGAGAATTTTCGACATATCGGGTAAGATGTTAGTTTCTTATAATGAACCCTTCAAGCAAGAAAACAGCATAGATATTTCTCATCTGAAATCTGGACTTTACATTTTGGTATTAGATGATAAATCTTATAAATTTATTAAAAAATAAAATGATTTTTTACCCAAAAATATTATCTTTGGAAAAATATAAGATATGAATAAGAATAAAACAGTAACATTCAGAATAGGAGATTTAGTAAAAGTTTCTCCAAATCTTACTTTATTGAAAGAATGGGTAACAGGAGAAATTATAAAAATTAGGGAAAATCCATTTTTAGGGACGGAAATCGCTGTTAAAGATAATTTAGGTAGAATTTTCTTTGGAGAGAAAATTTATTTCAAATTAGCAAAAGACGATAAGTTATGTATGCAATAGCATTTGATATGATGATTTCCGATTTGGAAAAATATTATGGAAAACCGTACAACAATGCCTATTATGAAATTTCTAATATCTTACAAGAGTTTGGGTTTTATAGAACGCAAGGCAGTGTTTATTTGAGTTCTACATCTGATATGGCAAATTTAATGGAAGCCATACAAACCCTTGCTGATGTAGAATGGTTTGCCAACTCCGTAAAAGATATAAGAGGATTTAGAGTAGAAGATTGGAGCGATTTCACAAGAATAGTGAAGAAAAAAGCAACGAATAAATAATTATTTTTCTTTATCTAAAACTCTATCATTCTAAAAAAATAAAAAGCGAAGCTTTCATCTTAATACGAGTGGCTTCGCTTTTTGTTTTGATTAAAGAAAGACTTTCTATAAAATTAATTACTTTTTTCCTCGTGAACCAAAGTAGATTCTACTGCAAAATCTCGTAGCAAATCCATTTCTTTTTTTGCTTTTTTCTGCCCGATAAGCGATGCTACATAAGTGAGTGAAATTAAAAACAGCATAACGAAAGATGCCGATAATCCCCAATCATAATCTTCGATTTTTATCTGTTTTCCCACAAACCATAGTGTGATGGCAACCATCCATAAAACAGAAAACAAAAAATACAAAAACATAAAAAACGTCCAAATAGAAGAACCTGGACCAAACACACCACGAATTACCGTTTTGCCATCTTCCGTTTTCGCACGCAAAGTCAGGTTGGGTTTCCAAAACTGTTGCTCGGGTGTAATTACAGAAATCGTTGCCAATTCCGAATTTATATTTCCTGAAAATCGGCTATTGTTCTGATTTATAAATGCTTGTAAGTGTTTGGTGTAATCTTCCGGCGGAAGTTTAGAATACATTTTGAATCTCGGGCGACTTCTTATTTTATCCAATGTAGATTGTTCCGTTTCCATTTCTTATTTTTTTTTTGAATGAATGAAAAGTTTGAAATTTCTTAATCTTAACATAAAAAATCCAGCACAAATTTAAGGATTTTATTTATATCTTTTTTGCAAGTTCCAAATGAGCGATATTTTTGCATCGATAATCAATAATATTAAAATTAATAAACTATTTTTGCAAAGTTTTGAAATCAGTTTTTAAAGACATATCCATTTTCCCTTTGGTAATTTTAATTAAATTTTACCAATATGCCATTTCCCCTTGGCTCGGGAAAAACTGCAGGTTTCACCCAACTTGCTCGCAGTATATGCTAGAAGCACTGAAAATACACGGCTTGTTTAGAGGTTTTTTTCTCGGTGCAAAAAGGATTTCTAAATGTCATCCTTGGGGTGGAGAAGGCTACGATCCTGTCCCAAGAAAATAATTTTTTTAAGATTAATGAATAGTTGAAAACAAAAATAATATGAAACCTATTTTTTTTAGAATCTGTCTTTTGATATTTGCTTTTTTTGCTCAAACTTTTTTTGCTCAAAGTTATTCCGATGGCTTATCCGATGGGCAATTGGATATTAATGGTAAAAATATTCCTGTAAAGATTTTCGCAACCACTTCACCACAAGAGTTTGCTAATTTTGGCGATTTACCTCAAAAAGAAAGCGTTTTGGTTTTCCTTAACGAATATGTGAATAGTTACATTGGTACGCCTTTTTTCCAAGGATTTACAGCAAATGGCTACGAATTTTTAGATAAAAATTTCCAGCCGATTTCTGTTCAAAGTCATTTATCATCCGATGATTTTCAATATTTAT
>JAUNTR010000223.1 GCA_030538575.1 Cruoricaptor ignavus
AAATTAGATGTTTGATGTATGTTTGAATTCTGTGGCATAAACGATTGCAAATTTACGTTTTTTATTGTTAATGAACTATGTTTGAAATCATAGTGTTTTTCTATGATTATAATATTGTTTTTCAGTACAATATGCTATAAATTTTATTTGGAATAAAAATAAATAAAGAGGCTGTTTTAGATTAATGATAAGAAATATTTATAGATTAATGATGCAGAATTAACATTAAGTTAATGTAAGATTAAGAAAAAGGTACGTTATTTGGAAACAAAATAATAAATCCTTAATTATTATGAAAAACACTTTTTTTTTATTTTCAGTTTTAGTGATGATTCTATTATCGCCAAAGTTTTCAGCACAAATTGTTTTAGGAACTTATGAGCAAGAAACACTTGTCGCTCCCGATGAATACAGAGATAGCGAAGATGATGTACAGATTACAAGAGACCCAAAAAGTTCTAAAAAAATCTGGATTCACAATCTTATTCCCAATCAAAAATTTTACGGAATAGCGAATATGAAAAATGAAGATATGATTCTTTATAGCGTTCCAAAACAGCGGGTTGGGAATTATATCATTAATCTTGGTTGTGCAATTTACAGAGTCAGTGAAGGAGAAATTGTGATTGCTCTGAACAACAAAACCAATTGTTTCGGTATCTCGCAAAGTGATTATGACGATGTGGCGGTTGTAAACAAACGAGGCATTTCTGCTGGAGGTGTAAAGGTGGGAAGTAACGGCGAAATATCCACAAAAGTAGGCGGCGTTAATAAAGATGGTGTGCAGATGAATGTGAAAGAAATTATGTCGGGCATACAATATATTGGTAAGAAAATGTAGTCTGATATTTCAATTGAATAAATAAAATAGCGAGATAATTTACATTGTTTCGCTATTTTTTACTTCAAAATAAAAGATATGTTTGAGAAAAATACAGATTTTAGTTTTTTTTAACTAAATAAAATGAGTTTAGCGTGTTTTAAATTATTCTAAATTCATATCTTTGTACACTTATAAAATTTTTAGAAAAAGAATGGGTTTATTTGATATGTTCACTCAGGAAATCGCAATCGACCTGGGAACAGCCAACACGCTAATTATACATAATAACAAAATAGTTATAGACCAGCCTTCGATAGTTGCTATCGAGCGTTCTTCTGGCAAGCCGATTGCCGTGGGAGAACAGGCAAAACATATGCAAGGAAAAACACACGAGGATATTCGCACGATTCGTCCGTTGAAGGATGGGGTTATTGCAGATTTCCACGCTTCCGAACATATGATAAAAGAGTTTATAAAAAAAATACCAGGGATAAAAGGCAAACTTATCCAACCAGCTCTTAGGATTGTAATCTGTATTCCATCAGGAATTACCGAGGTGGAAAAAAGAGCGGTAAGAGATTCTGCACAAAAAGTAAATGCCAAAGAGGTAAGACTAATCTACGAACCAATGGCTGCTGCAATAGGTGTAGGGATTGATGTGCAAAAACCCGAAGGTAATATGATTATAGATATAGGTGGTGGAACAACCGAAATTGCAGTCGTAGCACTTGGAGGGATTGTTTGTGATAAATCTGTGAAAATTGCAGGAGATGTATTTACCAACGATATTTCTTATTATCTAAGAACACATCATAATTTATACATTGGTGAAAGAACTGCCGAACGTGTGAAAATAGAAGTTGGTTCTGCCGTAGAAGAATTGGATGTGAATATAGAAGATATTCCTGTACAAGGTCGGGATTTGATTACAGGTAAGCCGAAAGAGATTATGGTGGGTTACAAAGAAATCGCTCGTGCATTGGATAAATCTATTATCCGAATAGAAGATGCGGTAATGGAAACCTTATCCCTAACCCCGCCTGAATTGGCAGCAGATATCTACAAAACAGGAATTTATCTTGCAGGCGGTGGTGCATTGCTGAGAGGTTTGTCAGACCGTATTCACAAAAAAACAGGACTTCCAGTTTTTGTAGCAGAAGACCCGCTGAGAGCCGTAGTGCGTGGTACAGGGATTGCTCTGAAAAATATGGATAAATTCAATTTCCTTATTAAATAATATATTTTTTATTCTTTTGGGATGGGATTTTTGCTGAGGTTATTCTCAAAAAACACCTTGTTTTTCTTCTTTATTTTCTTGCAAATCATTGCTTTGGTATTGGTTTTCAGCAGGAACTCTATGCAGCAAAGTTGGCTTGCGGCACAAACAACTGCGTTTAATTCCAGAGTGTCGGGATATATAGATGAAGGTGCTTCTTACCTACAATTAAAGCAAATAAATGAGGAATTGGTCGCTCAGAATAAACAACTAATGTCCCAACTCTATGGTAAAGAAAAATCTGAAATTCCAAAAATTCGCAATATTTCGGATACAGCAAAAAACGGACAGGCTTATACGATTATAGATGCCGATATTGTTTATAATAACATCAATAGAAAGGATAATTATTTCACGATTAATAGAGGAACTTTGCAAGGGGTGGAATCCAAAATGGGTGTAATTGCACCAAAAGGCATTGCAGGAATTGTGGTAAATACAACCAAACATTACGCTTTGGTACAGTCGGTTCTTAGTGTAAATAAAATTAAAATAAATGCCGCTCTGAAAAAAAATGGGTATTTTGGAACATTAACTTGGCGTGGAGAAAATTCTCGATTGATGCATCTCGCAGATGTGCCGAAATATGTTCCGCTAAAAGTAGGCGATACCATAGTTACCGGTGGCAAATCTGCAATATTCCCCGAAGGTGTAATGGTAGGAACAATCGCTGGATATGAAGTAGATAGCAAAACTGGATTTTGGGATATTTCCGTAGAACTTAGCGAAACTATGGGCAATCTCAGTAAGGTATATGTGGTGAAAAATCTTAGGAAAAACGAAATACAAAAAATACAAGATTCCCTAAACGCAATGATAAAAAAAGATGATTAGTAGAAGTATTATTACCGATGTTTTAATGATTGTAGTACTGGTATCTCTACAAATTTTTGTACTGAATAGGATTACACTTTTCGGGAAATATACACCTGTTTTGTATCCTGTATTTGTTATGTTCTATCCATTTTTCCGAAACCGATATATGTTTTTGTTTTTCAGTTTTATATTGGGATTGGCGGTAGATGCATTTTTGGGAACTTGGGGAATTAATGCTTTTGCAACAACTATTATCGCTTATTTCCGGACTGTGATTTTCCGAACTTCTACCGATACCTCTACCGATTTTTTCTCGTTCCAAAGTTTGCAGTGGCCACAGTTTTTGTTTTTTATACTTTCCAGTATTTTTCTGCATCAATTAATTGTGCAGTACACCGAGTTCTTTAAACTCAGTCGCTTCTTAGAAATATTTTTAAATGTTTTAGCCACCAGTTTTATCTCATTTGTATTTATTTTGATTTATGCCTTAGTATTTAAAATCAAGCAAAAAGTGTGAAATCTCAATATATTAAAGTTACCATAATGCTTTCCGTACTTGCTATAATTTTTATAGTAAGATTAGCGTATTTACAATTGTTTACCGACCGCTATGCCTTGAATGCAGCCAATACTTCCATAAAAATAGAATACACCATCCCACAAAGAGGCGTTGTTTTCGATAGAAATGGTAAAATCCTTGTGAGTAATATGCCGTCCTACGAAATATCCTTTACGCAAGCTCTCCTAAAACCCGATTTCGATACTTTGGGCTTTTGTTCATTAATGAAAATTTCCAAACAAGATTTCATTAATAGAATTGATGACATAAAGAAAGAAAAATACTATTCCAGAG
>JAUNTR010000224.1 GCA_030538575.1 Cruoricaptor ignavus
CTATTTGCATAAAAACCCGCAGAAACTTGAATTTGTATTTTATTTTGATGATTCTGCACGAGGCGAAAAATCGGATTTTTCAAGACTTAGCAAAATCGTACCCGAAAAACAATTTGCCATTTATAAAATTGGTGTTGATGAAAAATCAAGAGTTTCAAGTATTTCTGCAATTTCAGAATTTGGTATTATAGATAATGAAGTTGAGAAATTGATAAAGAAAAATTTTACAATTTTGAGAGGCTTTATGCAAGAAGTAAAAAACGAGGATGTATTGTTACTTATGTTTTACATTCCTGAAAATGAAAATCAGCAATTTAGACACATAATCACAAATAACCTTGATGACGAACAAAATGACTGAAATAATAGTCTTTGCAAAAGTGTAGATTTACAATTCAGAAATATTAAATTCATTGAAAAAGCATTTAGAAAAAATAACAACGCCTTACTTTTTTTGTAAGGCGTTGTTGGTCTATAACTGTTTTTTCTTTTTTTTACGGAACAATAACCGTGAAGATATACGCTGCTAAATTTACCAATAAAACCGCACCATAGAGGACATTGGTTTTTCCACGACTTAGGGAAAGCATCACGATAAATACCGAAAGTGCAAGCAGGATGATGGATTTCATATCAAGCCCCAACACAAAAGGAATATCGAAAATAATGCAAACTACAGATACGGCAGGTATGGTAAGACCAACACTTGCCAAGGCAGAACCCAAACCAAGGTTTATAGAAGATTGTATTTGGTTGTTCCTTGCGGCTCTTATGGCAGCCAAACCTTCTGGCAGAAGAACTACCGAAGCAATGATAACTCCCACCAAAGCGTGTGGTGCACCAATGGCTTGTACAAAATCTTCGATAACAGGGGAGAGTCCTTTTGCCATAAAAATCACAATTGCCAAACAGATAATCAACATAACCAAACTGGTAAGTGTTTTTGCCAAAGATGGCGGATCGGCTTCGTGGCTAATGTGGTTTTCGTCCTCCTCTTCCTCTACGATAAAATAATTTCTGTGTCTTACGGTTTGCACCATTAGAAATGTTCCATAGATAACCAAACACGCAATGGAAACAAATGCCAATTGTGCCTCGTTGTAGAAAGGTCCTTTGGCACTAGAAGTGTAGTTTGGTAAAATAAGGGTAAGAACCAAAATAGCCACAAGACTCACTAAATAGGTTGTTGCAGAACTTCGCATAAAAAACTGCTCCTTGTACTTTACACTACCAATCCAAATGCAGATTCCTAAAATCCCGTTCAAGATAATCATTACCGCAGCAAATACGGTGTCTCGGGCATAGGTCATCGCTTGGTCTCCTCCCGATAACATAAAGGAGATAATAAGCCCAACCTCTAATATCGTGATACAAATTGCCAAGATAATCGTACCATAAGGTTCGCCCACCTTGTGTGCTACAACTTCTGCATGGTGTACAGAGGCCAAAACACTTGCAAAAAGAAAAAATGCACCAATAATATTGGTGAGATTGCTGGTTCCCAATAATCCTGTGAAGTAAAAAATACCTGCGAGAATTGGGAATATAACAGCTTTGTCTGTAAAAAGTTTTAATTTCATAAGTGTTGCAAATATACAAATAATCTATTGTAATATGAAACGTTATTTATCTAATCAATAATTATTATGAGGCGAAAATTTGTTTTGTTATTAAGCTTAAAAAAAACTAAAATTATTTAAACCAAGAAGTAATTTTACTGAAAATAGAATTTCCTCCCGATTCTATAATATCAATCCCTAAACCGAAATTGCTATCCGTTATTTTCTCATAATCTTCTTTCAGTTTTTGTATTTCTGCCACAGGGATTTCTATATTAGAAAGCGGATGATATTCTATATATGCCGATGCACCGTTTTTGTGGATTTTTTTGCGTATTTCGTGCGTGAAGTACGGGTTTTCCACTTTGTTTTCTTGTCGGGTATATTTTTCTTTGGTATCAATCTCCAAATCCGTGGACATATTTATCTCGTATTTTTCGCTTTCAAAACCATGCCAATAGGTAAAGTCTTTGCTGTTAAAATCTCTTACGCCGCTCTTCAAGGTATTGTGATCCCAAAACATCAGAAATCTTTTTTTATCTTTATCGGTAAAGTAAGGATTTTCTAACTCTGCTTTGAAATAGATTTCCACCAAGTTTTCATCTTTGTCGTCTTTAGAGATTTTAATTTCAGGATTGGTAAAGATGTTTCGTATATCTTCTATCTTTCTATCATTCACAAAATTAAGGCAGTAGAATAGCGAGTTCATCCAAGAATCCAAGATTTCTCTTTTATTTACATTTTTGAAATAGTTACGCATTCCATTTGCCCTGTGGTATCGGAATTTAGATATTAGCTCAATCTCGCCTTTACCATCTTTCACATGATAATTTACCGTTTCATCTATACAAAATTTAGGGAAACGATGCGGAGTTCTGTACGAAAGATTTTGCCCTGGCTGAACCACCATATAATGGTAGAATTGCAGGAAACCTCTGTTTTCCAATATTCCGGCTTCGTCTTGCAATGTAGGATCTACAAAATAATCTTTGCCATTTTGCTGTATGCGGACGATAACGTGGTTAAAAGCCAATAGAGATGGCAAATAGTATTTCAGATAAAAATCGTTGCGGTAGTTAACCAAAACAATTTCCGCATCTACACCGATGTAATCCAAAAGCAGTTTCAGGATTACCGATTTGGCTTTGCAATCGCCTTGTTTAGTTTGGTAGGTAATATCTGCACTTTGCGGTTGGTGACCATTCATTTCCGCAGCATCGTAGATGTATTTTATATGGTTTTGAACATAGTCTATCGCCCATTTTATTTTTTGGTCTTTGTTTGGGATTTCGTCTATTTTTTGTTTCAGTTCGGGGGCAAATTCCAAGTTTGGTGTTTGTGCTAAAACCGTTTGGTAGAGTGGATAAATAAATTGCGAAAGCGATTGCCAATCGGCATCTGTAGCGAAATCTATAAACGGGAAAATCTCTCGGTTGGCATCTACGGGATTCATATAGTTTTGCTCTTCAAAAGCGAAAGTTTCCCCTGGAAGCAATATTTTTTTCTCTGAATTTAATAAATTTCCCTTATCATCTCGGAAGAAAAATGGTTGATAAGCGATATTTTTTCGAGTGTTATTAATGACTGCTGCACGGTAATAAGAGTAGCCCCAATACACATCCGGAGTTACAAATACGTGTCGCATATACTCCTTGCGAATGTGTTCTTTATCGGCATATTGGTTTTCTATGGTACGTTCTATTACAATGGTATCGTATAGTCGCAAGTCTTTTATAGAAATATTTATTTTCTTGGAGTTGCTGTACACTCCGCCTTGGCTTTGTTCTTCGCTGTCGAATACTTTTATTTTCGTGTCAGGGAATTTGTCTATAATTTCTCCCTCTCGGATAACCGAAATCCTATGAAAATGCATCGTGGAAAATTCCTCTAAATAAATATCTTCTACCGAAGCCATTTCCAAATTTCGAGGTTGGGTAAGCGAGTAAACTACGCAAGAATACTCCTCATTTTTGTTATCGGAAAAGCGATTGGTTTTGTTGAGGTAGAAGCAAATATCTTTGCCCTCATCTTGCACTTGTTTCGTGAAATCGGTTTCTTTTACTTTGCTTAGAAGTTCCTCGTTGGATATCGATTTTGCCCAAACTTCGGGTGCTGAAAATGTGTATTTCTCTGTATGCTCAATATTCATATTAAATTGATTTTCTAACAAAGATAATATTTTTATGGCAATTGG
>JAUNTR010000225.1:0-1756 GCA_030538575.1 Cruoricaptor ignavus
GCCTCATTTCCTCCACCTAAAATTAGGAATTTCAGGTTTTCCAAATTAAGAAAAGCAGGGAGTAGATTACTTTGGTTTGTGTGTTCCATCCGTGGAATAATTATTACAAAATCATTACAGCTCCTACGGTAGAATTACTGGTTTCATCTACCAAAATGGCACTTCCTGTGGCATTATTTTTCACAAAAGAATCGAAAACCAAAGGCGATGCTGTTTTCAGTCGTACTTTTACCACTTCGTTCAATTTCACCGATTCGTTCACAGGAGTTTGCTCCAAAGTATTCACATCTATTCGGTGCTCAATTTCTTTCACTATGGTTCTCAGGTTTTTACTGCGATGTTGTAAAAAATATTTATTGCCTTCGTTCAGTTCTTTTTTGTCTAACCAACAAACGATGGCTTCCAGTTCGTTTTCCACGTTTGGCAAGTTATCTGTTTTTACAAAATAATCGCCTCGGGAAATATCTATATCATCGCTAATGTGCAGTACAGCAGGTTGTTGAGCGAAAACTTCACTCACTTCTACTCCATTGGTTTCCAATTTAGAAATTTCGGTTTCTATGCCTTGTGGCAAGATGGTAATGCGGTCGCCTTTTTTATAAGTTCCACTGATGATTGTCCCTGCATAACCACGATAATCGTGCAGTTCATCGGTCTGTGGGCGAATAACGTATTGCACCTGAAAACGAGGATTATCGTAATCTATATCACTACTTACTTCTACATTTTCCAGGAAATCTAATAGCGGAGAGCCTTTGTACCAAGACATATTTTCAGAAGTTTCCACGATATTATCTCCGTGAAATGCTGAAATCGGGAAGAATTCTACATTCTTTAATCCCAGTTTATTAGCAACATCTTGATAGTCTTTTTTTATTTGATTAAAAACTTCTTCGGAATAATCTACCAAATCCATTTTATTTACCGCAACTACAACGTGTTTCATTTTCAGAAGCGATGCGATGATGGAGTGCCTTCTGGTCTGCTCTATCACGCCTTGTCGGGCATCAATCAGAATAACGATAAGTTGAGAGTTAGACGCTCCTGTAATCATATTTCTGGTATATTGCACGTGTCCTGGAGCATCAGCAATAATAAATTTTCTTTTCGGTGTGGCAAAATATCTGTACGCTACATCTATCGTAATGCCTTGCTCTCGTTCTGCACGCAAACCATCGGTAAGAATGGCAAGGTCTATTCCATCTGCATTTTTATTTTTAGATTGTTTTTCCAAAGCCTCCAATTGGTCGGCAAGAATGCTTTTACTGTCATAAAGCAAACGCCCTATCAATGTGCTTTTTCCGTCATCTACACTTCCTGCGGTAATAAATCTTAATATATCCATTTTCTATAATTAATAATTAAAATTTGTCATTGTTAATTATTGATTTTTTTTAATTTTTTAAAAATAACCTCCTTTTTTGCGGTCTTCCATTGCAGCTTCTGTTACACGGTCGTCTATACGAGTTTCGCCACGCTCGGAAATTCGGGAAGCTGTAATCTCATTAATTACCTCGTCCAAAGTTTCGGCATTGCTTGCGACTGCTGCGGTACAAGTCATATCTCCTACGGTTCTGTATCTTACTTTTTGTGTTGAAATACGGTCGTTTTCATCAATTTGTATAAAATCTGAAACCGCAATAAACTGTCCTTCGTGTTCCAAAACTTCTCTTTCGTGGGCAAAATATATGGATGGCAACGGGATTTCTTCTTTGCGAATGTAGTTCCAAACATCCAATTCTGTCCAATTAGAAAT
>JAUNTR010000225.1:1856-3737 GCA_030538575.1 Cruoricaptor ignavus
GGATTTCTTCTTTGCGAATGTAGTTCCAAACATCCAATTCTGTCCAATTAGAAATAGGGAAAACTCGCACATTTTCGCCTTTGTTTATTTTACCGTTATAGATATTCCAAAGTTCGGGTCTTTGCAGTTTCGGGTCCCATTGTCCAAATTCATCTCTTACGGAGAAAAATCGTTCCTTGGCTCTGGCTTTTTCCTCATCTCTTCTTGCTCCACCAATGCAAGCATCAAAACCAAATTCTTCTATCGTGTCCAAAAGCGTGTGGGTTTGCAGCCAGTTTCGGGAGGCAAATTTACCTTTCGGTTCGGTTAGGTTTTTGGCTTTTATAGTATCTTCTACTTTTCTTACAATAAGTTCTGCACCGAGTTCTTTTGCCAATTCATCTCGGTATTTTAGGGCTTCGGGGAAGTTGTGTCCCGTATCTATATGCACCAACGGAAAAGGAATTTTCATAGGAGCAAATGCCTTCTGAGCGAGTTTTACCAGCGTGATAGAATCTTTGCCTCCACTGAATAAAAGTGCAGGTTTCTCGAACTGTGCAGCAACTTCTCGCATTATGAAAATACTCTCAGCTTCCAGTTGTTGCAAGTAATCTAATTTATGTTGTTCCATTCTTTGTTTTTCTATTTTTTTGATTAAAAAAATCCTTGATGTTTTATCCGTGCAAACCGCATTCTTTATGAGATTGCTCCCAATACCAACGTCCTGCTCTTGGGTTTTCGCCTTCGGTAATTGGTCTTGTACAAGGTTTGCAACCGATACTAATGTAGCCTTGTTTGTGCAACGGTAAATCTTGGATTTTGTGTTCAGCAATATAATCTAATACTTCACTATATTTCCAATGGATGAGCGGATTGTATTTGTAGAGATTTCTTTGGCTATCCCACTCTATCATTTTCATATCTTCTCGGTTTTCAGATTGCTCTGCCCGAAGTCCTGTAATCCAAATTTTCGCACCCTCCAAAGCTCGGTTCAGAGGTTTTACTTTTCGTACAAAACAACATTCTTTGCGGTTTTCTACGGAATGAAAAAAGCCATTAATCCCTTTCGTATTCACATAATTTTCTACATCTTTTGCATCGGGAAAATAGATTTTTGTTGGGATTTTGTATTTGGAATTATTTTGGGCTAAAAGCTCGTAATGCTCGTAAAATAATCGCCCAGTGTCCAAAGTAAAGACTTCTATCGGAAGTTGATTGCGAAAAATAGCATCGGTAATTATTTGGTCTTCTTGCCCCAATGAAGTGGAAAAAACAATACCTGACGGAAATTTTTCTGAAATAAATTGTAATCCCTCAACCAAATCCAATTGCTCAATATTCTGTATATCTTCTGCTGAAAGCATTTTTATTTTTTTTGATTTTGCAAATTTCTACATTTTTTATTTGTCCACCAAGTAAATGGACTAAAAAAAATATTGCATTGGGATTATCATAGAAAAAGGCAAAAAATTTTCTAAAAAAAATAGATAAAACCGATTAACCGCCAAACATGGATTAGCCCCGATTGCAGCGGCATCCTTTTGTGGAGCGTAGCGGAGCAAAAGATACAGCGGAAAGCGGGAAAAAGCTCCTAAATAAAAAGAATATCAAAGTGAAATTATTCCGCTAAATCCAGCAGCGTTTTTTTCTCTAAAATTGCCAAAGAGGCATCCCTAACCTCGATAAGAACATCGTGCAACTTGCAATGCCCTTCAGCACAATTATCGCATTTTTGGTAAAAGTTAAGACTTACACAAGGCAACAAAGCAATCGGACCATTTACCAACCGAATGATTTTTGCAAGGCTAACTTCCTGAGGTTCTTGCTTTAAGAAATAACCTCCGCCCTTACCTTTTTTGCTTTCCAAAATATCGGCTTTGCGAAGTTCTAATAAAATGCTTT
>JAUNTR010000226.1 GCA_030538575.1 Cruoricaptor ignavus
AGCAATGAAACAGAAGCCGATTCCCAGCAAAATAAGGAAAAAGATTCTTTGGTAGGAAGTGCAAAACCCGATGCCGAAGCTGAACAAATGATGAATAAAATTTTGCCAAAACGTGGGCGTATAAAAAAACAAACCAGAGAAAGATATACGCAAAATGAAACCAAAAAAATAGAACAAGAAACCAAAAAAACATCAGAATATCAGGAAGGTTTTGTCATCATCAATGGGCAAAAAATAGAAAACGAAAAAGAAGCCATAGATGTTACCAGATATTCCTTGCAACTGCTATCGGAAAAGGTAACGCAAACGGTTGCCAAAACCGAACCTATTACAGATTTTGTAGAATTTTAACAAGAAAAAAAATCCATTTATTATGAAAAAAATAACCCTAATCATTATACTTACTTTGGCTAATATTTTCTTTGCCAAAGCCCAGAAAGACAAACTTTACTCCTTGTTCGACAAGTATCAGGAAACGGAAGGTGTAACCTCCATAAAAATTGCAAAACCAATGTTTGGGATGCTGAATAGTTTGGATATAAAAGACGCCGAATTGCAACATATAAAACCAATGTTGGAGAAAATAAAAGGAATGAGAATCCTGATTATAGAAAATCAAAAAATCAAAAATGAAAAGGAAAAAGAAGTGCAACATCTTGCAGATTTAGGCAAACTTTCCGATGAAATTGCCAAATCCCTAAATGCACTGAACTACGAAGAATTGATGACCGTAAACAGCAAGGGCAACAAAATAAAAATACTTTCGGGGGAAGCCCAAGATGGTTTTTTAGATGACCTTTTGCTCAATATCAATTCCGAAGGAAATACGGTTTTGATGATGTTGGATGGCAAAATATCTATGGATGATGTTAATAATTTAATTAATGAAAATTCGCCTTCTCATCAAAACAAATCCACAACAAAAGCGACCAATATTTCCTTTGAGGAAGAAATGAGAAACGTGGGAAAATTCTCTGAAATAGAAGTGGAACGAGGGATAAAAGTTCTCTTTACGCAAGGTAAAAACCAGCAAGTAAAAGTAATCACCCGGCAAGGCGAACAACAATATCTGAAAACCGAAGTTTTGGGAAATGTTCTCAGGATATTTATGAACACAAAAGGGAATTACAAAAATGTAACGGTTGAAATTACCGCTCCCGATTTGCAAAAAGTAACTGCGGGATTAGGTTCTAATTTTAAGACAACCAATACATTAAGTGTTAATTCTTTCAATCTCTCAGCGAGTTTAGGAGCTAATGTTTCAGCGGATATTTCAGCAAAAAACAATGTGGATATACAAGGAACTTCGGGAGCTAATATAAAATTGAATGTTTCTGCAAAATCTCTGAAAACCAATGCGGAAAGCGGAGCGAATATAACGATTGTGGGAGATGTGCCGAAAACGATATTCAATGTAACAAGTGGCTCGACTGTGGATGCACAAAATCTGATTTCTAAAGATGCCAATGCCAATGCTTCCTCTGCCGCAACTTTGAAAATTAATGTTTCTGAAAATCTCACAGCAAATGCAGATGCAGCTTCTACCATACGCTATAAAGGTAATCCTAAACAAGTGAATGCTATGGTAAATAAAAATAGTGGAGCGAGTATAAAACCATTTTAAATTTAATAACAATCTTACAGACTTATGAAAAATATTCTAAAAATTACAGTTCTTTTCTTAGCTTTTATACTTCAATCTTGTATGGTTTCTACCAAGCCCAAAACCGATTTTTTCGAGACATCGAGTAAAGAAGGAAGCCAAATCGTTCGGGTAAATACACCGATGTGGTTGGCAAAACCTATGATGAAAAAACAACTGAAAAAAGAAGGAAATCCAAAAGAAATTCGGGATTTGGTAAAGAAAATATCCGATATTAAAATCTACGCTATACAAAATTCAAATACCAAGATGAAAGAGGATTTCGCAAAATACCTCAATCAAAATAATTTTGAAGAATGGATGACGATTAACAGAGCCGATGCCGTTATTAATTTCCAAGTGCAACAAAAGCAAAACGAGATGCACAAA
Source organism: Cruoricaptor ignavus (assembly GCA_030538575.1). Lineage (GTDB taxonomy): Bacteria > Bacteroidota > Bacteroidia > Flavobacteriales > Weeksellaceae > JAUNTR01. Next base: position 2,033 of record JAUNTR010000226.1, read on the forward strand.
CTTATGCTCGTTGTACAGCAGGCAGACCAGCAAGTTTTGATAGATATAGATGCCAAATTCTCGTCCGATGATATTTCCAAGCTCATCAATTATTCCGAAAACAATGGCTCACTTTTTAATTATTCGTACTGATTTTAAATCAATTAATAATTAATAGAGAAGAATTAATAGTTGATGCATCGGTTGTTTTTTTTGTGGAGATTTCTCATCCAATGTTAATTATTCTTAATGAAAAGTATAAAACTTTCATTTTAGAAAAAAAAGATTAACTTTGCAAAGAAAGTGCTATGCCGATACATGATAAAATTGTAGAAACAGCCATCACGTTTGATGACGTTCTTTTAGTTCCCTCATATTCAGAGGTTTTGCCTAATCAGGTTTCTTTAAAATCTAGACTTTCAGATAAAATTACGCTCAATGTTCCCATTGTTTCCGCAGCGATGGATACCGTAACCGAAGCCGAAATGGCAATTGCTTTGGCAAGAGTTGGCGGTTTGGGTTTTATCCACAAAAATATGCCGATAGAGGAACAAGCGGCACAAGTAAATAAAGTAAAACGCTCTGAAAACGGTATGATAGCCGACCCTGTTACGCTTTCCAAAGACCATACGTTGGGCGAAGCAAAAGGCTTAATGGCGAGGTTCAAAATCTCCGGACTTCCTGTGGTGGACGATGATAATACGCTCATCGGGATTATTACCAACCGAGATGTGAAGTATCAGGAAAATTTGGAAATGAAAGTTGAGGAATTGATGACTAAGGACAATTTGGTAACCTCTGACAAAGAAACCACTTTGGAAGAAGCCAAAAACATCCTCCTCGAAAATCGTGTGGAAAAACTCCCGATTGTAGATGCCAATTTCAAACTCGTAGGGCTTATTACCATAAAAGATATTGATAATCAGTTAGAATATCCTTTTGCCAATAAAGATAAAAATGGTCGCCTTATCGTAGGGGCAGGCGTAGGAATTGGTGAAGATACCATAGATAGAATTACTGCTTTGGTGGAAGCTGGGGTAGATATTATTGCCGTAGATTCTGCACACGGGCATTCCAAAGGTGTTTTGGATAAAGTAAGAGAAATCCGAAAAACCTTCCCCAATTTAGATATTGTTGGCGGAAATATCGTAACCGCTGAAGCCGCAAAAGATTTAATAGAAGCAGGGGCTAATGTGCTGAAAGTTGGCGTAGGTCCGGGTTCTATTTGTACAACCAGAGTGGTAGCGGGCGTTGGTGTGCCACAGCTTTCAGCCATTTATAATGTGTTTGAATATGCTAAAACCCAAAACGTTGCCGTAATTGCCGATGGTGGGATAAAACTTTCTGGTGATATTGTAAAAGCCATTGCCAGTGGGGCAGGAGCCGTAATGTTGGGTTCGCTTTTAGCAGGAACAGATGAAGCACCAGGTGAAGAAATTATTTTCCAAGGAAGAAAATTCAAATCTTACCAAGGTATGGGCAGTTTGGCAGCAATGAAACGAGGCGGGAAAGAACGCTATTTCCAAAGCGAGGCTAAAAAATTTGTTCCCGAAGGAATTGAAGGGCGAGTGCCACACAAAGGGAAATTAGAAGATGTTATTTTCCAGCTCACAGGAGGTATCCGTGCTGGGATGGGCTATTGTGGAGCGAAAGACATCACTACTCTGCAAAACGATTCCAAAATGGTAAAAAT
>JAUNTR010000227.1 GCA_030538575.1 Cruoricaptor ignavus
TCCACGAAATTATCCGTGTACATTCTATGGAAGCCAGCAAAAAAGTGAAAATGGAGGGCAAAGAAAATGATTTAATTGATAGAATAATGAACGACAGTTCTTTAAAACTTGATAAATCCAAATTAGCAGAAGTTCTTGACCCGAAAAATTTCATTGGTTTTGCACCGATACAAACGGAAGAATTCATCAAAAACGAAGCCCAACCGATTATTGATAAATATAGCCATTTAATCGGCTTAGAAGCAGATTTGAAAGTGTAAATCTGAATTGTCGTGACAGTGTCGAGACAATTCAAATTCAAATAAAATTTGATATATATTTTTGATTAATAATATGTTAGAGCAAAATAATTTAAAATTAATTTCTGATTTAAAGGAATTGATTTTGCAAACCAAATCTCAGGTTGCAGTACAAGTAAATGCTGCAATGACACTAATGTATTGGCAAATCGGGAATAAGATAAACAGTGAAATTCTACAGAATCAGCGAGCGGAATATGGAAAGGCTATTGTAAAGCAAGTTTCTCAAAATTTAGTTGAGGAATTTGGATCTTCTTTTGAGGAAACCAACTTGCGTCGAATGATGCAATTTGCATCTGTGTTTGATGATTTTGAAATTGTCGTATCACTGATACGACAATTGTCATGGACTCATTTTCAACAACTTATATCGATTTCGGATGATTTAAAAAGGCAATTTTACACTGAAATGTGTAGATTGGAAAATTGGAGTGTAAGAACTTTAATTGAAAAGAAAAAGAACTTACTCTACGAAAGAACCGCGATCAGTAAAAAGCCGGACGAAGTTATTAAGCAGGAGTTAGATAACCTTTCTTCAAACGATATCTTAACGAAGGATTTGGTTTTTCGTGATCCCTATTTTCTTGATTTTTTAGAACTGAAAGATGTTTTTTCTGAAAAAGATTTAGAAGAATCAATTATCGTTGAACTTCAGAAATTTATTTCGGAATTAGGGACGGATTTTGCATTTCTTGGTCGGCAGAAAAGAATTATTATTGATGGTGTAGATTACTATATCGACCTTTTGTTTTTTCACAGAAGATTAAAATCGCTCGTGGTAATTGATTTGAAACTTGGAGATTTCCAAGCCACTTACAAAGGTCAGGTTGAATTGTATTTATCGTATCTCAACAAATTTGAAAGAGTAGAAGGAGAAAACTCACCCATTGGATTAATCCTTTGTTCTGGGAAAAACTCCGAACATATTGAACTGATGAACCTTGAAAAAGATAACATAAAAGTGGCAGAATATCTTTTGGTTTTACCCAAAAAAGAAGTGCTTTTGGATAAGCTTCATCGCTCGATTGAAATAGCAAAAAATAAAATAAACAGTACAACCGATTCCGAATTTTCGGAGTTGGAATAATATAATGGCGTAGGCATTTTTGTCTGCATATTTGTAATAATTTGAAATTAGAAGTTTGAAATTTGAAATTGGTTTTACATCGTTTTGTAATCCCAAATCTTGAATCTCGAATCTCGAATCTAACTTATGAAAAAAAGAATCTTCGTAGAGAAAAAAGGAATTTTCGATGTAGAAAGTCCGAAAGTTTTAACTGAAATAAAAAACATTATTCCCAATATTGAAAATGTAAAAATTTATAATATTTATGACATTTTCGGGATTGATGATAATGAGTTTTCCAAAGTCGTTCACAGCACTTTTGTAGATGCTGTAACCGATGTTTTGCACAACGAAAATCCTGCGAAAAATATACATTTCGCTACGGAATTTTTACCAGGACAATACGACCAACGTGCCGATTCTGCCAAGCAATGTATCGCTTTGCTTACAGGAAATGAACACGCCCAAGTGCGTAGCGGAAAACTCATCGAACTATTCGGTATTGATGAAAATGATTTACCAAAAATCAAAGATTTACTCATCAACAAAGTAGAATCTCAGGAAAAAGATTTAGCGAAATTAGAAATTCCTGCCGAAGAAAAACCCGATGATATTATCACATACGAAGGTTTTAATTCATTTAATCATAATGAGTTAGAAGCATTTTATAATCAACACGGTTTTGCTTTTGGATTAGACGATTTGCAACACATTCAGCAATATTATCAATCTGAAAATAGAAATCCGACTGAAACCGAACTGAAAGTTTTGGACACCTATTGGAGCGACCATTGCAGACATACCACTTTTGAAACGGCTCTTACCAACATTACTTTTAAAGTAGAAGGTAAAGAAGTTTTAGAAGCTATTTTCGCTGATTATCAAGCCAAAAGAAAATTTTTAGGAAGAGAACATCGTGCCATTTCCTTGATGGATTTAGGAACGATTGCCGCAAAATATTTGCACAAAACAGGGAAATTGGATAATTTGGTAATTTCCGATGAAATCAATGCGTGTACGGTGGAAATAGAAGCGGAATACGATGGAAAAAAAGAACCTTGGTATTTGCTTTTTAAAAACGAAACCCACAATCACCCGACAGAAATAGAGCCTTTTGGCGGAGCGTCCACTTGTTTGGGAGGAGCAATCCGTGACCCATTATCTGGTCGAGCTTACGTTTATCAAGCAATGAGATTAACTGGAGCGGGCAATGTTTTAGAGCCTGTTTCCGAAACTTTGCAAGGTAAATTACCACAACGAACCATTACCAAACAAGCGGCAAACGGCTATTCTTCTTATGGAAATCAAATTGGTTTGGCGACTACAATGGTCAGCGAAATTTACCACGAAGGTTACAAAGCCAAAAGAATGGAAGTTGGTTTTGTCGTAGGTGCTGTGCCAAAAGATTGGGTAAAACGTGAGCAACCACAGAAAGGCGACATTGTTATCGTTTTGGGTGGAGCAACGGGAAGAGATGGCGTAGGCGGAGCAACGGGAAGTTCCAAAGAGCAAGATGAAACTTCCATACACACGCTTTCTACCGAAGTGCAAAAAGGTAATGCGGTGGAAGAGAGAAAGATACAACGCTTATTCCGTAATCCTGAGGTAACAAGATTGATTAAAAAATCCAATGATTTCGGGGCAGGGGGTGTTTCCGTTGCGATTGGCGAAATTGCAGATTCTTTGGAAATTAATCTTGATGTAATGCCTCTAAAATACGAAGGTTTGAACGGAACGGAACTTGCCATTTCCGAATCACAAGAGAGAATGGCGGTTGTAATTTCTGCGGAGGATAAGGAAAAATTCATCCAATTTTGCGAGAAAGAAAATGTTTATGCTTTCCAAATTGCAACCGTAACCGACAGCGGAAGAATGCAGATTTTTTGGCAAGGTAAAAAGATTGTAGATTTGAGTCGTGCATTTTTGGATACCAATGGTTGTGCAAAATCTCAATCGGTGGAAATTTCTCATTTACAAGATATTAAGAAAGATAATATCGAATTTAGCGAAGACAATTTTCATCAATTATTAAAAAATAAAAATATCGCTTCGCAAAAAGGTTTGGTAGAAATGTTTGATGCTTCGGTGGGCGGAACTTCCGTAGCAATGCCGTTTGGCGGAAAATACCAAGAAACGCTGATGGAGGGAAGTGTGCAAACTTTACCGATATTAAATGCCGAAAATGTAGAAACGGTTTCTCTCGCAAGTTGGGGATTTGATGCCGATTTATCGTCGGACAATTCTATGATTGGTGCGGCAAATGCCGTGGTAGAAAGTGTTACGAAGATTGTTGCAATGGGCGGAGATTACAAAAAAATCCGTTTGAGTTTCCAAGA
>JAUNTR010000228.1 GCA_030538575.1 Cruoricaptor ignavus
TTTTACAAAAAGGAAAGAAAAATTATTTTATTGTAAAAGTAATCTAATCTACAAAGAATAAAGTTAAAAATAATTAGGAGATTTATATTACCCAAATATAATATCTAAAAACATCAAAAAAAGGCTATCCAGTAAATTGGATAGTCTTATTTGTTTTTTAATAGTATCCGATGATTTTCAGCATAACAGCATCGGAGTCGCAATGCGTGAATATTTGAAACGTAATATTTGGAAATTCTCTGTTGCTAAAAACTACAACGACAGTATTAGAATATCTAACTTGTTAGTTCGTAAAGATGGAAGTCTACGACCTTGGAATGAATTTAAGCGTGAGGCTATGATGGTTGTAGGAATGAGTAATCGTTATTTAAAAACCGAATACAACACGATTGTAGCAGCTGCACAAATGACGAGAAAGTGGCTGGAAATACAACGGGATAAGCATTTATTTCCGTATGTAAAATTTATGGTAACAATGGACGACCACACTTCAGAAGTGTGTTCGCCGTTGCACGGCATTATCGTGGAAGTGGACGACCCTTTTTTGATGTACTATTTTCCGCCAAACCATTTTAGTTGTCGTACCGATGTAATAAAGCTAAGGAACGCAGAACCTACACCGCAACACCTTTTGCCGTACATAGATATTCCAAAAGCCTTTCTGAATAATCCGGGAGAAACTGGCGAAATCTTTACCGAAGAAAATGCTTATATAAAGAATACCCCGAAAGGTATTTTGGATAAATTTGATGACTTCTATAAAATAGAATTTAAAGAAGAATTAAAAAAGCAAAGGCTTGAAATAAGAGACTGGGCAAAAGATAATATCGTGGGAGCGACCACAACGCATAAAAATATAAATGGTAATATTCTATTTACTGTTAAAGGTATTAAAGAAGCGTTAAACCAACCTCATAAACATATTTTAGCAAAAAACAATGCAATTAAAGATATTGTAAATCTTATTAAAAATGGGAAGTATAAGGGTGTAACGAATCACAAAGGGCGTAAATCTCATATTATAGAAGTTATGATACAAAATGAGAAAAGCTGGATTATAGCAAATGAATACAAAGGAAAAGGTATTTTATTTCATAGCATATCTGACAGCGATAAAGTGCTAACGGACATAATAAAAGCCTTTTAAATTTGGTTCAAGGAACTGCAATCCAAGGCAACATTTAAAGGCTTTTACTTTATATGCAAATATAACAAATTTTATTCCATTTAACCAAATTTTAAAACTATTTTAAAAACGATTATGAAATTAGGCGATTTTATCAGGCAGAATAGAACTGCTGTAGAACAGATGTTTCGGGATTTGCCTGCTATTATTGGCGAGGAAGCCGTGCATTTTGTACAAGACAATTTCGACCGCCAATCTTGGAATGGCGAAGATTGGGAAAGAACAAACTGAAAATGTAGTTTTTTAAATTAAATCATTTAGTTGATTATACGCAAATAGAACACCAAATGAGCGTTTTATTAAAAAGTAAGATTGATGAAATATCTACAAAAGTGATTATCATATATCCTAACGGAAGAATAGTTTATAACTATAAGAAGAGCAGAGAAAACAAATGAACTAATCGACATTTATTTAAAGAAGTTGTGTATATAAATATATGTTTGGGTAAAACTTAATTTTGCTAATCTTTTTTTAATTCAATTAAAATCATTTACAAACGACTATAATCGACTATAAACATTTATTCACCGAATAATTTCTACCCAATATCACATCTTTGCAACAGAAATTTGAGACAGCAATGAACTCAAAAATGTTTAATTTAAAATGTTATTATTATGTCATTAAGAAACAGAGTTACCCTTATAGGTAGAACAGGAAAAGAAGTGGAAATTGTAAATTTCGAGAACGGAAAAATTGCAAAAGTTAGCTTAGCAACCTCCGATTATTACACCAATCAAGCAGGTGAAAAAATAGAAGAAACCCAATGGCACAGCCTCGTATGCAATGGAAAATTGGCTGATATTATGGAAAAATATGTAGAAAAAGGCAGGGAAATCGCTGTGGAAGGAAAAATAGTTTACCGCAATTATAATGATAAAGATGGAGCGAAACGCTATGTTACAGAAATCCGTGTAGAAGAACTGATCCTTCTCGGGAATAAATAATAGAGGATCTAAAAAACCTTCAAGGTTTTGAAAATCTTGAAGGTTTAGATTTAAAAATTACAATATTTTTAATCTTTAAAATAAGCTACCCCATTTTTGAAAATATTGTGATAATTAGCTGTTGGAATATTTTTCAGAAGACCCTCGGAGAAACGTTCAGGATGTCCCATTCTACCGAAAATCTTACCGCAACGGCTGGTAATTCCCTCAATTCCAAATAAAGAATTATTCGGGTTGAAAGGCATTCCGTGTGCGATTTGTCCATCCAAATCTATATATTGCGTTGCGATTTGTCCGTTTTTATAAAGTTCTGTCAGTACTTCTTCCGATGCCATAAATCTACCTTCGCCATGCGAAATCGGAATAGTGAAAACTTGGTCTTTCATTCCTTTTAACCAAGGCGAATCGTCGTTGATTACTTTCACATTTACCATTTGCGAAATATGCCGTCCTATCGCATTATGAGCCAAAGTTGGAGCATTTTCATCCAAATTTCGGATTTCGCCAAACGGCAACAATCCCGATTTTACCAAAGCTTGGAAACCGTTGCAAATCCCAAGAATCATCCCATCTCTCGCCAAAAGTCCGTGAACGGCATCTTTCATTTTCTCGTTTTTCAGGACATTTACAATGAATTTTGCTGAGCCGTCTGGTTCATCTCCTGCGGAAAATCCACCCGAAAACACAAGAATTTGCGATTGATTAATTTCCTTAACCCAAGCCTCAATACTTTCATTTAACAATCTGTGATTGAGGTTGATAAGCGGTAAACTACCAACTTCCGCACCTTCTTTTCGGAAAGCATTTTGCGTTTCGTATTCGCAATTCGTTCCTGGGAAAATCGGGGCGAAAACTCTTGGTTTTGCCAATCCGTGTTTTTTAATGATGATATTTCTCGGTTCGGTTGAGTTCAGTTTTTCATCAATATTAATGATGATATTTTCCTTTTCTTTTGTTGGGAAAAGCTCTTCAAATGTAGATTTATAAGACTTTTTCAAATCTTTAATTAAAAATCCTAAACCATTAATTTCCAAGATTTCTTCCGCCGAAACCTCTCCTATTTTTTGTAATAATTCGTAGTCCAAATTTTCATTAGATTCGATAATCAAACTTCCGATATTTTTATTAAGAAGCCATTCTTCGGCTACATTTACCTCTGCTCCCAATTGATTTCCGAAGCTCATCTTTGCCAATGCTACGGCAACTCCACCCTCTTTTACAGTTTTTACAGAAACGATTTTTTTCACTTTTATATTCTCAAAAATCCAATCGAAAATATTTTTTAAATCCTTATAATTCGGCAAACCATTGTCTTGCGATTTATGATTGAATAAGTAAATCTTGTTTCCTGCTTTTTTAAATTCAGGGGAAATAATATTTTGCTTTTCGCCATTGGCACACGCAAAAGAAATTAAAGTTGGCGGAACATTAATATCTTGATAAGTTCCTGACATAGAGTCTTTTCCGCCAATCGCAGCCAATTCCAAATTCATCTGAGCATCGTAAGCCCCCAAAAGCGAAGCCAAAGGTTTTCCCCATTTTTCAGGATTATTGCCCAA
>JAUNTR010000229.1 GCA_030538575.1 Cruoricaptor ignavus
CATACGACAAATCCAAAGTAGGCAAAGTTGCAGACATATCTTGCCAAGTGCCACCGTCGTTTAGGGATTTCCAAAGACCGCCACCATCGGATGTAATGACCAAAATATTATTATTTTCTCCACCGATGGAAATCGACATTAGACGACCTAAATTATTTTCTTGCACTTCTTTTCCGACCTCGCCTATTTCATTGAAAGGGCCCATGGCTTCCCAAGTGCTGAATTTAGAAGTAGTTCCCTTTGCGGTCAAACTATTTTTACTTTTCTTTTTGTGAATATCTACGCTGTAATGGGACAAATTTTTCGCATAACCATCGTAAGCGGTTTTGTTTACATTTGCCCGATGCCACCAACGTAAAAATCTTTTATATCCCGAAGCCTTCGTTTTTCCAACTTCATCGAAATGTGCTTCGGCATCTAAAACTACGGCATCCAAAGGTTGTTCAGATGCTTTGTACAACCAAATATCAGGGTCTAAGGATACCTTTTTTTCTTCTTGACCACAAACTGTTGTAATGGCAAAAAATAGTAATCCGAATGTTAATTTTTTGTTCATAAGATTTGTATTTAAGGGTTAAAATAATTCTATTAACAGGACGCTCCTACGGAGTTTTATTAATTATTCATCATTCATTTTTAATTATTCATTATTTCTAATTTCCTACAATAAATTTCCCTACTTTGCGGTAGTTGTTTCCTGTAATATTATAGAAATAAACTCCCGAAGATAACGTTGCGGTTGAAATACGCTCTTTCAAATCTCCACCGAAAACTTGTCTTCCCGAAGCATCAAAAATATTAATTTGAAGACGCTCCGAAATGTTTTGTTTTCTTACCAAAATATCGTTGCCTTTTTTCTGCACCGTAGGATAAATTTCTACACTTTTAGTAGTATCATTCAGGTTATTAGTGCTTAACACCTTCCCATCGTAATAGAACATATTATTGATGGTTTTGGTGCTTACTTGTCCGTCTTTGGTTTCTATTTTCAACGTTACGGAATGATAGCCTTTTTGCTTAGGTTCTATCTTTGGATTTCGGATATTTGAGGCATCAATTTTCACTTCTGGGGAGAAAGTCCAAGTCCATTTTACGCCATCTTGTTTCACGATGGAATAACTATCAAAATAAATCGGAGAGAAATCTATCATTGGTTTTCCGCTGTTCAAAATCAGAGGTTGGGCAATTGGTTTCATCTCATTTTCCACCAAAGGTAATTCCCAAATTCCTTTATCCGAAGCCGCCCTCAGCACACCTTTTTTGTAAAACGGCATTAGTTTTATAATATTAATATGAGACGGAAGACCAGCCGAAACATCTTGCCAATCCTGTAATTCATCATTTTTATAATAAATTTTAGAATATGCGAAACCATCATCTCCACCAAAATTCACACTGGTATCAGCAACCACATACACGGTATTCTTTTTATCGCCCGTTACCACCATATTCATTACTTTTTGCTCGCCCAAATTTCCTGTAATATTCTGCCAAGTATTTCCGCCATCGGTACTTTTGTAGAAACCATTGGTATCGGTATTGGTCATCCAAACTTCGTTATCATTTTCTGGGTTGATTTGTAATTTAAATGTAAAATAAGGATTTACACCATCTAATGATTTTTCAGTAAAAGTTGTTCCGCCGTTTTCGGAAACATAAAATTGGGATTGTGTGGAAAGATAGATTTTATCGGGATTGGTTCGGGAAATTTTATAATCTCTTATTTCCTCAGGAAATCTGTACAATTCTGTAAAACTCTCGCCGTCATCAGTCGTTTTCCAAAGGGCGTGTTTATCCCTATTATCTGATTGTATAAACGCCATAGCGTATCTCGGGTCGTTTTCCATACCAGAGCCAAAACGCTTACTTTCTATCGGATATTTATCATAATTAAAATTAGGAAAAACGGCTTGGAATGTATCGGGAAGAATAACATTTGGAGCATCGCTAAACGCTACTTTTCTCGGATTGCTGAGGAAAACATATCCCGTTGGTTCTTCCGCACCATCCACTGCTACGGAAAAATTGCCATAGAAATCGGTTTGCACCATATCTCCGTTGTGCCATCTTCCGCCCGCCATTACATCTTCGTTCCAACCTTGGTCGAAACCCCAAAAATCCGAAGCGTAAATGCCATTTTGCAACACCTCATTACTATTTTGGAAAAAATCGGTTGAGAAATTAATTCCTCCATCAGTCGTCATCCAAGTTTCTGAACCTACATTTTTTAATGATTGTATATCTACGTGCAAATTCATTTCGCCACAATAGCCACCAAGATTTCGCCCTGTAACGCCACCATCTTCCGAGGCATAAATATCGGTAAGTCCGTAGATGATGTGTTCGGGATTGTCGTTGGAAGGAATAATTGCCATATCGTAATAGCCTTGTCCGCCCCTTACCTCATCTTGATTTCCCATAGCTTGACACTTAAAATATCCTCTATTAACCGTCCAAGTTTTTCCGAAATCCGTACTTTTTATAATGCGGGGTTCTCCTGCCAAATGTTGGTTGGCGTTTCTGGTTGCCGTAGTTACCAAAGCATAAATGTACGCTCCGCCGTTTGCAGTGGAAAGCCCAAGCCTTCCTGCGATGGCATTGTCTAAACCAAAAGGACTGAAAGTAAAATTTTTACCGCTATCTTCCGAGCGATAAATTCCTTTAATGTAAGAGCCTTCTTTCATCAAAACATAAAGTTCGTTGCTTTTTACAGGATTAAATTTCAAATCCATCGCCCGTTGAAAATTGCCATTAATTTTCTTAATGAAAGTTTGCCCGCCGTTTTCAGAATGGTACAATCCACGCATCGTAGCCACCCAAATTTTGTTGCTATCGTTCGGGTCTATTTCTATGGCATCAATACGAGCGGAAACTGGTAATTTATCCAATTTTGTCCAAGAATTTCCGCCGTCTTTGGTTTCCCAAAGGAAATATTGCGAACCCACAATCACACGGTTTTCATCCCTCGGGTCTATCTTTACAGCAAGAATAGAACCTCCGAAATTATGACTAAAATCGCAAGGTTGCCAAGTCTTGCCTTTATCCAAAGATTTGAAAACCATACCTGTTTCCACACCGCAATACAGCGTGTTTGGGTTGGTTTCCGCCACATCTAATCGGAATACGTTTACTTGGTTTGGCGTGGCTTTTTTGTTCTTGTAATCGTAAGTGGAAAATGGGCCGATGGGTTGCCAAGTTCTTTTTTCCGAACTACCATTTTTCGCAGTATGAAGTTTTTGTTTCTCGTTTTGGAAATCTACCGTTTTGGCGTATTGCTCTACGGTTGGCAACACGATATTTCCGTTTTTATTCACGAAAGGGGCGTTCGCACGGTGCCATCTTCGGTAATAATTTACAATAGGTTTTGTTCCATTTTTTTTGAATTTGGCATCGGGATTTTCTTCGAGGTATTGGGAAAAAAGTTTTTCCATTTCGAAGACATTCACGTTTTTATCTTTCAGTTGGAACATCCATTCGGGCGTGCCTTGTGGAAATTCATCATATACAAATGGCGTGAGTTTGTCTTGTGCCACAATCGGAGTTCCGAATGCTAAAAACAAAATAACCGCTGCTGAATTGAGTTTCATTTTTTTTTAAATAATTAAGAGTTTATTGATATTAAAACTTAGAAATGAATAGGCAGGTTTTCCCATCCATTTCTGCACGTCGCCCGTCCATTTCTGCACGTCGC
>JAUNTR010000230.1 GCA_030538575.1 Cruoricaptor ignavus
TCGAAGTAAGCCACATTTTCCGTTTCATTATTTTTTATTTTCTCCAAAGATTTACGGATGAGGTATTGTGCCGAAGGGAAAACTTTGGCATCGTAATCGGCTTTTATGCTCAGTAATTCCTGTGCTTTTGTACAACCATCTCCCACGAAAAGTACATGCTTTTCGGCATAATTGCAGAAGCTATTTTCATCCAAAATCAGGTTCGTAGTTTCCTCTATTTCCTCCCCTGTTGTTCCGTTGTAAACTGCGGTATAAACCTCCATTCTTCGGGCATCTACAAGCGGAATAATGTAATCGTAGCCTTGTCCTAAAAACGGTTCTACCATTGTTTCCATAGAATTAATGGTGACCAAAGGAACTCCAAGTCCGAAACAAAAACCTTTGGCAGTAGAAGCCCCAATCCTAAGTCCTGTATAAGAACCCGGGCCTTTGCCCAAAGCAACGGCTTCTATCTCTTTCAGCGAGATTTCTGCACCTTCCAAAGCCCATTCTACAAACGTGTGCAGACTTTCGGATTGTTTGTAATTTTCGGATGTTTCTTCGCAAAGGCAAAGCAATTTATCGTCTTCGGAAATGGCTACCGAGCAATTGCGAGATGAGGTTTCCAGATATAAAATTTTCATTATTTTTTGTTTTAATTAAAGAAATAAAAACCGCTCATTCAATTTTTTTGTATGAAATCGAATATTGCGGTTTTCATTGTTTTTAGATTTTATTAGAAATCTTTTATTTCATATCCGAAATTACATTGATGGCTTCTTTCAGATAAAGATCTTTTCTAAGGTTTTTAATCCAGTTTTCAGATTTTTTCTTGAAGGCTTCATCTTTCGTTTCCCTTGTTAATTCATCTTTGTAGCGTTCAAATTTCAATCCGTTATCGTATTTCTCCAAAACCTCGAATTTCTTCACTTGGGCTTTTCTTTGCTTCATCAGTTCATTAAACTTATTTTGGTTTAGAGTGATGGCTTCTTCTTTATCCAAAGACTCTTTCCATTTTGCAGATTCCAAAACCAGTTGATAGGTTTTGTTGTCTGCCATTCGGTTTTTGCTTTTATTTTGAAGTTCACCAACATTGAAATAATTAAGTTTCTGCACATTTCCCGTAGCAGCTATTTTGTCCCAAGCCAAAGCATAATCATCAAATCGCTCGCCGATTTCGGAATAGGTGAAATAGTCGTTCATTTTTATATCAGATTCTATCCCTTTCTTTTGGGTAGATTCGCCTGTAACTTTGTAGAATTTTTGGATGGTAAGTTTCAATGCTCCAAAATCATCATTGGTATTCAGGAAACGATTTAAATCCACAAAAGTTTGTACCGTACCTTTACCGAAACTTTGCGGTGAACCAACCACCACACCTCTGCCGTAATCTTGCATTGCACCAGCAAGAATTTCCGAAGCGGAAGCCGAGAGTTCGTTTTGCATAATAACCAAAGGACCAGTCCAAATAGGCGAATTGAATTTGCTTTTTAGTGTTGTGGTTTTCCCATTGCCGTCTTTTACTTGCACATAAGCACCTTCGTTCATAAAGAGTCCCATAATGTCCCCAACTTCGGTTAGCGAACCGCCACCATTATTTCTAAGGTCGAGGATGATGCCTGAAACGCCTTCGGCTTTTAGTTTTATAATTTCGTTTTTGATGTCGTCCGAAGCGTTTCTACCTTTGCTATCTTCAAAATCTGCATTGAAACTCGGTAGATTGATGAAACCATATTTTTTACCATCCGGAGCATCTACCACAATACTTCTTGCAAAAGTATCTTCTATGGCAACTTCTTCCCGAATCATTGTAACTTCTTTTATGGTTTTATCTTTTTTCTCTACGGTTAGGGTTACTTTTGTACCTTTCTCTCCACGGATAAGTCTTACCGCTTCGTCCACCAACATTCCTACTACGTTTATGGGTTCTTCGTTGGGTTTAGATTGTACTTTTAGTATTTTGTCGCCTTCGCTTAGTTGTTTAGATTTCCAAGCAGGAGCACCTATGGTGAGTTGTCCGAGATAAAGATTTCCTTTTTTCTCTTGGATTACAGAGCCAATGCCGATAATTTTCCCTTTGAAGGAACTATCGAAATCCTCTTTATCCGTTGGCGAAAAATAGTTGGTATGCGGGTCGAAAACTTCCGTATGAGCATTCATATACACACGGAACCAATCCATTTTTTTTCTTTTCTTAAATCTCTTGAAAGATGCTGTAACCAAGTCTTTTACCTCATCGGTAGCTTTTATTCTTTTCTGCTCATCGGTTAGGTTTTGTACTTTTATGGTATCTTGCAAATGATGTTTCTGTACAGAATCTTTTTTCTTTCTTTGGGATTCTTCTCGGGCATTCATAGTTTCTATCTCTTGCAAGATATTGTATTTTATGAATTTTTTCCACTCGTTGTATTGTTCCTCCTTGTTGGTTGGGAATTTCTTTTTTTCAGGTTCGAGGATTAGAGTTTCGTCTTCATCTAAATTAATAGGTTTGCTCAGGATATCTTGCGTTAGCTTATCTATCTCGTCCACTCTTTGGAAAAGGCGATTGTAAGTAAGGTTATAAAAGGTAATATCTCCTTTTATAAAATAATCATCCAGCTTCGTTCTATATTTGGAAAACTCATCTATATCCGATTGCAGGAAATAGCGTTTAGATGGGTCTATCATCTCTATATACTTGTCGTACACGTTCATAGAGTAGGCATCGTTTATCGGTTTTGGGCTATAATGCAAATAGCTGAGCGTATTTTTTACACTAACCATAATGGTTTGCATTTTCTCGTCATCGTTTTTCGGAGAATTAAAGCAAAACATCAATGTCGTAAGTGGGATTAACAGCAGTAATTTATTGAGTTTGAAATTTTTAAGCATATAATTAAAATAAATTTTTTATAATTGGTTGAACAAAAGTGTTCGTTTGTTACATAAACATTAAAATTGGGAAATCAAATTTAATACCTTATTTGCAATTATCGGCTTATTTTTAATTAATTTTGTAAAAAAAGATATTTTACGATGCAAAAACCTTTGATATTGGTAACCAACGACGATGGAATTACCGCTCCTGGAATCCGAAATTTAGTAGAATTTATGAACGAAATCGGCGAAGTAGTCGTGGTTGCTCCCAATTCCCCGCAAAGTGGTAAGGGACACGCTATTACAATTAATTCTACGCTAACTTTCGAGGAAATTTCTTTGGATGGTCCACAAACCGATTACGCACTTAGCGGAACGCCTGTGGATTGCGTGAAATTTGCCTTAGACAAAATTCTGAAAAGAAAACCAGATATTGTGGTTTCGGGGATTAATCACGGGGCGAATTCTTCCATTAATGTTATTTATTCTGGAACGATGTCTGCCGCTGTGGAAGCTGGTGTAGAAGGTTTGCAAGCGATTGGTTTTTCGCTGTTGGATTTCAGTTGGGATGCCGATTTTTCTCAGGCTAAAGAATTTATACAAGGTATTGTAAAGAAAACTCTTCAAAACCCGATGCCAAAAGGTGTGGTGCTGAATGTGAATATTCCTAAACTGAAAAAAGAAGAAATAAAAGGTGTGAAAGTTTGCCGACAAGCCAATGCGAAATGGGAAGAGAATTTTGATGAACGTATTAATCCGCACGGCAAAAAATATTATTGGTTAACGGGATATTTCAATAATATGGATAGTGGCGAAGATGCCGATGAAACCGCACTTGCAGAAGGTTACATCTC
>JAUNTR010000231.1 GCA_030538575.1 Cruoricaptor ignavus
AAAAAAAAGAGCATAACCAAAACTTGTTGGTTATACTCTACAAATATATTGAATATTTATGCTCTAAAACAAACCACTTACGAAATCCATTATCTTAATGACGATTTCTATTACAAATTGTACCATAATTATTTTGTGTTTTAATTAAAGATTTAGTGTTTTTTTACTCCACGAAGATATAATATTTTTTTGAAAATCACAATGCTAAATTATTTTTTTAACATACATTCATATTAATTGAAATGAGTTTATTATTTTTTTAACATTTATTTTATTTCCTTCAAAACTATTATTTCGTTTTTATAGACACTCCGTTTTTTCCTGTTGTTATTTCAAAATCCAGATTTTCTATTTTTTTCAGTTCTTGTTTTACAGAATCCATTATAGCATCCGCTTCTTTTTTCGGATATTTTTTATCATTAATGATAATGCTATCTTCGTCATCAGAATTGTACTCTATCGTAGAACCATTAATCGTAATTTTATTTTTTTCAATCCGTACTACATCATCTATTTCTGTCGCATCATCATCGTTATCGCTATTGTTCACGGTATATCCTCGTTCGTTTAGTTTTATCACTTTCATATTTTGCGGAACAACCAACTCGTACCTCACATCATAATCTCTGAAACGATTATCGAAACTGTACGAAATATAATTCGGAAGCAAAATTTTGTTGCCCAAAACTTCCACAGGAACTTTTAAATCTACGGGAATATTATAACCATCGGCATATTTTTTCACGATGAGATAAGGCTCTTTCACGGCTTCTTTTTTCACATCCAATGTTGGATAATCTTTTTTGTAAATCAATTTTCCATCAGAATAAATATTGTTCCAATACGATTTAAAACTTTGCGGAACATTCACTTTTTTTACATCTATCAAAATAGAATCCGATGCAATGTTTGCCAAAGCAATATTCTCAGTTTCATCGTTTTGTCCGCTATATTGGGATTTGTATTTCAATGCACTAAATCCAACAAAAGCCGATAATGCTAACCACACAAATACCAAACCACCGATAACGTAACCTGTATTTTTCAGTTTAATTTTAGGAGAAAACAGCTTCATCGTAAGGTAAGAAAAGATAAGTGCCGGAATAAAAATCGTGAGAAAAGCTAAGGCTAAAACCAAATATCCCAAATTATTACTCTGCAAATAAAATCCTAAATTATCAAAAAACTGCACATTACCGCTATCAGTAACAGCAAAAATACTGAAAGACCCGATAAGCAAAACAATCCCGATAAGCCCAAAAATCGCTCCGAAAAAATATCGGAAAACATTTAAAATCCCGTTTCCTGCACGGTTGATATAAGGTTTGTTTTCGTTATACAATTCGCCGACACGCTGTGTAGATTCGTTGGCAAATTGCACGACTTTGCTGGATTCTTCTTTTAGATTATCGAAGTTGAGAGGTTTCCCTTTCATTTTCAAAAAATCCGAAGCGGTTTCTGCTTTTGGCATCACAATCCAAAGAATAATATAGAATAAAACCACCAAAGAAGTAGAAATTGCTGCGGTGAAAACTCCGAGAATTGCAATAATCAACCAGATAAATCGCATGGCAGAAACATCCATCCCGATATAGTGGGCAAGCCCTGCACAAACGCCCGCAATCTTTTGTCTTTCCGGATCACGGAAAAGTTGTTTTTTCTCGGTTTTGATATTTTGTTTGGTATTTTGTTCGGAAAAATACGCTTCCTCCTGCTCTTCTATTTCCTCAGGTTTTCCTATTTGAGTAATCACTCTTTCCACATCTGCATCGTTGATGACTTCCCGTTTTCCCAAAGAATCTTTGAAAATTTCTACCATACGGATTTCTATATCGTGCATTACTTCATCAGCTTCTGCGGTGTCTAATGATTTTCGTAATGCGGCTAAATAATCACTAAGTTTTATATAAGCGTGTTCTTCTATAATGAAAGAAAAACCTGCCAGTCCTATTGATAATGTCTTGTTCATAGCTTTTGGTTTTTTATGATTGTTTTGTAATTTGGTTTACGGATTCCGTCAATTGTTGCCAAGTATTTTGCAATTCTGCAAGAAATAATTTCCCTTTATCTGTTATTTGATAATATTTTCTTGGCGGTCCTCCCGTAGATTCTTCCCAGCGATAACTGAGGAATTCTGCGTTTTTCAGTCGGGTCAGTAGTGGATAAAGCGTGCCTTCCACCACGTCTAATTTTCCTTTCTTCAACTCTTCCATCAGGTCAGAAACATACATTTCCTTTTGATTGATGAGCGAAAGAATACAAAATTCTAAAATGCCTTTTCGCATTTGGGCTTTTGTGTTTTCCGTGTTCATTTTATGTATAAGATTTTGGTGTTTATTTATTATTATAATCTCTATCTTCCAATTCTACGATACAAAGATATAAAATAATTTTAGTATTATGCAATACAAAGTAGTATTTTTTTTTCAAAAATAATTAATAAAAAAAATAATCACAAATAAAATACGAATATTAAATAAATGATAATCAGTACATTAATTCAAAAATAAAAACAATTAAATAAAAAAACGTAACATTATAAAAAACCGAATACTTACTAAACAGAAATAAAAAATAATCTATAAATACAACTATTATGAAACATTTATTTGCAGGCTTTATGCTTTTCGCAATGTCCTTTATCCACGGACTTTTCGCACAAACAACCAACACACCAACAATGGAAAAAGCACTTCTCTGGGAAATATCGGGGAACGGAATAGAAAAACCATCGTACATTTTTGGAACTTACCATATGATGTGTAAAAATGATTTTACATTAGATGAAAGCATTTCTTCCGCTTTGGCAAAAACCGACAAAGTATATCTGGAAATAGATTTTAGCAATCCTAATGAAATCCAAAATTTTCAAAAAATGATGATGGCAGAAAAAACCATTAGTGAGCAATTATCCGCAGAAAAGTTAGAAAAATTCAAATCAGGATTAAAAGATTATGGTTATGATTTAGAAAGCCTCAATCAGCTTTCACCTATGGTTTTATATTCTATGCTGATGCAAAAATTCTTCGATTGCCAACCCAACGAACTGCAAATGTTGGATATGCAGATTATGCAAATGGCAATGGCTAACGGCAAAGCAATGGGTGGACTGGAAACTGCTGAACAACAAATGGAAATCTTCGCAAAATACGTTACGATAGACGAACTTTATAATATGGTAACCGCTTTTGAAAAAAATAAAAAACTAACACAAGATATGCTAAAAGCCTATGTAACACAAGACCTGAACAATCTATACGTACATTTTGGTGATATAGGCGAAATAACAAAAGAACAAGTAGAGATTTTCTTGGACAAAAGAAATGAAAACTGGGTAAAAGCAATGCCACAAATTATAAAATCCCAGCCTACATTTTTTGCAGTTGGTGCAGGACATTTACCAGGAGACAAAGGCGTAATCAATCTACTAAGAGAACAAGGCTACACCGTAAAACCGATTACAAAATAACAATATTATCCAAACAAATATCAAAAGAGAAGCCCTAAATAGTTTCTCTTTTTTTACATCAATTCTCTAAAAATTAAAAATCGGATTAATAAACATTTCAAAATTGAAAAAAACTTCAACAACATATAATTATAAAAGAAATATGATATTTATCATTTTCAAAAAAAAAAAAAAAAAAAAAAA
>JAUNTR010000232.1 GCA_030538575.1 Cruoricaptor ignavus
ATCCCGAAGCTTGCCCTGGACCAGAAGATGCCAATTATTTATTCGATGAGTTTGTGGAGATGATGAATAGATTTAAGAATCAAGAGCCAAGAGCCAAGAATCAAGAGTTGGAAATTAATCGTTAGAATTATGCATCATTTTGAGAAACTTATTTTTTGGCAAAAATCTATCGTATTTGCTAAGGAAGTGTATATAATTTGTCAGGATATTTCTACTGATGAAAAATTTGGTTTAATTTCTCAAATGAAAAGATCAGCGATTTCGATACCATCTAATATTGCAGAAGGGGCAGGAAGAAATAATAATAAAGAATTTAATCATTTTCTTGCGATAGCTTTGGGTTCAGCATTTGAATTACAGACACAATTAATTCTCGCTCGGGAGTTGAATTTATTGCAAGCCGAAACATCATCAAGAATGATTGATGATTTAAAACAAATTCAAAAAATGATTTATACATTTAAAAATACATTAAAATAAAAAGTTCTAAGTCTTGAATTTCGGCTTCAAGTTCACAGAACAAAAAAAATAAAGTTTTGAATCTTGAATCTTGGTTCTTGAATCTAGCATCTAATACTTATGAAAAGAACAGACATAAAAACCATTTTAGTTATCGGTTCGGGGCCTATTATTATTGGGCAGGCGGCCGAGTTTGATTATGCAGGAACACAAGCCTGTCTAGCATTAAAAGAAGAAGGATACAGAGTTATCCTCATCAATTCCAATCCAGCAACGATTATGACGGATGTGGAAATAGCCGACAAAGTTTATATAGAACCTATTTCTTTACAATTTGTGAGTCATATCATTCGTAAGGAAAGACCCGATGCATTGTTGCCAACTTTGGGCGGACAAATCGGACTGAATATGGCAATAGAACTCGAAAAATCGGGAATATTAGAAGAATGTAATGTTGAGGTTTTAGGAACAAAACTTTCCGCCATCAATCGTGCGGAAGATAGAGATTTGTTCCGAGAATTGATGAACGAACTCGGCGAACCCGTTCCCGAATCCGACATTGTAACCACGGTGGAAGGTGCTTTGCAATTCGCAGAAAACATCGGCTATCCCGTAATTGTTCGTCCTGCTTTTACAATGGGTGGAACTGGTGGAGGAATTGCTTCCGATGAAACTCAACTTCGGGAAATTGCAGAATTAGGATTAAAGTATTCTCCTGTTACACAATGTCTTATAGAAAAATCTATCGCAGGTTTCAAAGAAATAGAATACGAAGTAATGCGAGATGCCAACGATAACGCTATCGTGGTTTGTAATATGGAAAATGTAGATGCAGTCGGCGTTCACACAGGAGACAGCGTTGTTGTCGCACCATCGCAAACACTTTCGGATAGAGAATATCAGTTGCTGAGAAATGCCTCACTCAAAATTATTCGTGCTTTGGGGATTGAAGGCGGTTGCAACGTACAATTGGCACTCGACCCGCATTCCTTTAATTATTATATCATCGAGGTTAATCCGAGAGTTTCCCGTTCATCAGCATTGGCGAGTAAAGCCACAGGTTATCCGATTGCAAAATTGGCAGCAAAAATTGCCGTTGGCCTGACATTAGATGAAATGATGAATCCCGTAACGGGCAAAACTTACGCTTGTTTCGAGCCTGCATTGGATTATATTGTTACTAAAATCCCAAGATTTCCGTTTGATAAATTCGAGACAGCAGACAGACGACTTTCAACCCAAATGAAAGCCACAGGAGAAGTAATGGCGATTGGTAGAAATTTCGAGGAAAGTTTGCAAAAAGCCATCCGTTCTTTGGAAACAGGAATTCGCCATTTGGGATTAAAGAAAAAACAAGCCGATGCCCTAACAGCCGAAGACATCGAAAGAAGAATAAAAATTTGCGATGACGAGCGATTGTTCATCATTGGTGATGCTCTACGCAAAGGCTACGATTGGGAACAAATTGTAGAATGGAGTAAAATAGATAAATTTTTCATTTGGAAATTAAAGAAATTAGTAGATTTTGAAAAAGTAATTTCCGCCAACAAATTCGATTTAGAAACTTTAAAAGAAGCCAAAAAACTCGGTTTTTCCGATGTAAATATCGCTTATCTTTGGGGAGTTACCAACCGAGAAATTTTCAGTTTCCGAAAAGAAAACGGCGTAATGCCTGTTTATAAAATGGTGGACACTTGTGCCGCTGAGTTCGAGAGCGAAACGCCTTATTTCTACGGAACTTACGAAGATGAAAATGAAAGCGTTGTTTCCGATAAAGAAAAAATTATCGTTTTGGGTTCTGGTCCGATTAGGATTGGGCAAGGCGTGGAATTCGATTATGCAACGGTGCATTCGGTTTGGGCGATTAAGGAAATGGGTTACGAGGCGATTATCATCAATAATAATCCTGAAACCGTTTCCACAGATTTTTCCATTTCAGATAAACTTTACTTCGAGCCTTTAACGGAGGAAGATGTAATGAATATCATCGAGTTGGAAAAACCAAAAGGTGTTATCGTACAATTTGGTGGACAAACCGCCATTAACCTTGCTGATAAACTGGAAGCCCATGGTGTTAAGATTTTAGGGACAACTTTGGAAGATTTGGATAGAGCAGAAAACCGAGATAAATTCGAGAAAGCTTTACAGGAAATGGGCATTCCTCAACCATTGGGAAAAACATCCACTTCCAAAGAAGAAGCGATTGTAATTGCCAACGAAATTGGTTATCCAGTGTTGGTTCGCCCAAGTTATGTTTTGGGTGGGCGTGCAATGGAAATCGTTTACAACGAAACCGAACTCGCCCATTATATGGAACACGCCGTAGAAGCCAGCCCCGAACATCCTGTTTTGGTCGATAAATATATGGTGGGAAGAGAGATAGAAGTAGATGCTATTTGCGACGGCGAAACCGTTGTAATCCCTGGAATTATGGAACATATAGAGCGCGCAGGTGTGCATTCGGGGGACAGTATTGCGGTGTATCCGCCACAAAACATCAGCCAAAACGAAATAGAAACGCTTACGGATTATACCAAAAGATTGGCTCACGGATTGAATGTTGTGGGATTAATGAATATACAATACGTTCTTTTCGAGGGACAAATTTATGTTATCGAAGTGAATCCTCGTTCATCCCGAACAGTACCATTTTTATCCAAAATTACCGATGTGCCGATGGCGAATTTGGCGACCAAAGCTATACTTGGTAAAAAGTTGAAAGAGCTTGGTTACGAAGATGGTTTAGTGCCGAATAAAGAAGGCGTTTTTGTGAAAGTTCCTGTGTTTTCTTTCTCCAAACTTACGAAAGTAGATATTTCTCTCGGTCCTGAAATGAAATCCACAGGAGAAGTGATGGGTAAAGATACAACGTTGGAAAAAGCTCTTTACAAAGGATTAATCGCTGCTGGAAGAAAAGTGCCAACGCACGGTTCTATTTTGTTTACAGTTGCGGATAAACATAAGGAAGAAGCGGCGGTTTTCGCTAAGCGTTTCCATGAAGTTGGTTTCCGAATTTGGGCAACGGAAGGCACAGCGAAATTTTTCGGTGAGCAAGGAATTCCGTGTAAAATCGGTTATAAAATCGGTGAGGAAGATGTGAATTTAATTGACTTAATCCAAAAAGGAAAAGTGCAATACGTTGTAAACACAACAACCAAAGGCAAGCA
>JAUNTR010000233.1 GCA_030538575.1 Cruoricaptor ignavus
GTCCAATCTACGCCAAGTGCAGAGGCTTTGGATTTCGTCATTTCCTCTAATGCAAACCAGCAACCTTTACCAAAAACCACAACGTGAGTTTCCTTGCTCAGAGCTTCTACAATTTGGTTGATGTATTTCCAAGAAAACTCCTGATAATCGGTAGGCGAAAGCATTCCGCCCCAAGAATCGAAAATTTGTACCGCAGAAACGCCTTTTTCTACTTTGCGTTTTAGGTAAGCAATTGTGGTGTCTGTAATTTTTTGTAATAAAAGATGAGCCGCTTCTGGCTGTTGGAAACAAAATGATTTTGCAATATCGAAAGCTTTACTTCCTTTACCTTCAATACAATAGCAAAGAATTGTCCAAGGTGAACCTGCAAAACCGATAAGAGGAATTTCGTTATCCAGTTTTTCCAAAGTCATTTCAATGGCATCGAAAACGTAGCCCAAAGTATCATTTACATCAGGAACTTGTACGGCTTGCACTTGCTCCATCGTGCGGATTGGCGTATCTAACCAAGGTCCAACGGATTCTTTCATTTTAAAATCTATACCCATTGCTTGTGGCACAACCAAAATGTCGGAGAACAAAATAGCAGCATCCAACGGAAATCTGCGAATGGGTTGTACGGTAATTTCGGAAGCAAGTTCTGGAGTTTGGCATCGGGTGAAAAAGTCGTATTTGTCTCGTAGAGCGATAAATTCTGGCAAGTATCTTCCTGCTTGTCGCATCATCCAAACGGGTGGTCTTTCTACGGTTTCACCTCGTAATGCTTTTAGGTATAAATCGTTTTTTATCATATTATTAATTAAATTTTTTCTGCAAAAATCTTTCAAGAATTTTTGGTTTGTGCAATTACGTTTAGTAAATCCTCCAAATTGCTTTCTTTACTGGTGTAGATTTTTGCTTTTGTATATTTTTTCAGTTCTTTTTCTGTGGTTTGCCCAATGGAGAATAATTTTTTATCGTTCAAATCGTTGTATTTTACAAAACTTCTAACACCGCTTGGGCTGAAAAAAACTACCGAATTAAACGGCTTTTTTATAATTGGGTAAAGTAATTCGGTTTCGTAAACTGGGATTTTTTTGTAGGAAATATTTTGTAGAGGCAAGGTTTTGTCTAATACATTGAGTGCGAGATTTCCGCAGAAGTGCAGGAATTTTTCTCCGTGAGAATTATCTACAATAAAGTCTGCCAAATCTTTAGCGTGTTTCTGCACCTTGAAAGTCCCAAAACCATAATGCCTAACCTTCTTTTTAGTTTTTTTGCCTACGCAATATATTTTATTAAAATTTTTATCCGTGAAATCCTCATTCGGTTTAAAACCATTTTCAAAAAAGGCTTCAACACCATTAATGCTCGTGAAAATAATGGATTTATTCTTCAAGTCAAAAGGCTCAATTCCTGTGGGTTTTATTTTGATAACGTCTATAAAATCGTACGAGAAATGTTCCCCAAGTGTTTTGGAAATCAGTTTTTTATCTAAATCTTTTTTTGTAAAAAGAATATTCATGAGAGCTTGGTTACAGCTGTTTTTTTATTTCATTCATTAGTTCCCTTCCTCCATTATTCAGAACACGCTCTGCTAATTCTTCACCTTGGTTTGTTTGTGTGTTGAGGGTTAATATTTCTTCCAAATCTACGGTTTTTTTTCCATCTAAGGAACATAGTCTGGCAGAGAATTTTATATTATTATTTTCTATTTTTGCAAAAGCACCTATTGGTGCGGTACAACCTCCTTCCAATGTTTGTAGAAAATTTCTTTCTATCGTTACACAGGCTTCGGTTTCGGGGTCGTTTATTTGTTTTAAAATGGAGTTTATTTCTTGATTATCAGTATGTCCTGCGACTACAACTACGCCTTGCGATGGTGCGGAAATCATCATTGGGAGTTCCTCGTAATCTATATTTAATTGTAATCTTTCCAAGCCCGCTTTGGAGAACATTGTGGCATCTGCCAAGCCTTCTTCCAACTTTCTTAGTCGGGTTTGTACATTACCACGAATGTCTGTAAATTCGGTTTCGGGGAATTCTTTTAACCAAAAAGCTCTTCGTCTCAAACTGCTGGTTGCGATTTTCAAATCTTTTAATTCTTTGTCTTTCGCAGAGGAACTTCTTACGAGAACATCTTGTGGGAAATCTCTTTTAAGGTAAGATATAAGTTTTATATTTTCAGGGAGTTGCGTGGGAACGTCTTTTAAAGAGTGTACTGCAATATCGATTTCTTTGTTGAGAATAGCAATATCTAAATCCCGAGTGAAAACGCCTGTAATGCCCATAGCGTACAACGGTTGATTCAGTTGTTTGTCGCCCGATGAAACAATGGGAACAATGTCTGTTTTATAATTAAGGTTTTGTAGATGTCTGGCAACTTCCCGAGCTTGCCACAAAGCAAGTGGGGAGTTTCTTGTTCCTATTTTAATGCTTTTCATTAAATTCTTTGTTTGGTTGTTCAACTAAAATTTCGTGCATTAATTTACTTATTTCCTCCGCTTTCCAAGGATTATCTATAATATATTTTGCAAAGCGGTTGGTAATTTTTTGTATCAACTTTTCCGAAAGTTCCATATCATCTACATTTACATATCTGTGTTTTTTGTGGATGTTGTGCATTTCGTTGCGTTCCATATTTTTCAGGGTTGCTTTGAAATGGTGGATATTCGGGGCAAGTTTTCTTTTCTTTTCCCACTCGGCAAAATCTTTTGCCATTTCTTTTATGATAGTTTCCGCTTTTGGGATTTCTTTTTTTCTCTGCTCCATAGTTTGGTTGATGTGTTGCGAAAGTGCATCTACATCTACCAATTCTATCAAGTTATTTTCTTCGGTTAATTTTTCTACATTGTTCGGTATAGAAAGATCAATCACCAGCATTTTCTTATTTTCAGGAAAATGTTCCTTAGTTACAATCGGGCGACTCGCACCTGTTGCTACAATTAGGATATCGGTTTGTTTTAGTTCCTCTTGGAAATTATCGAATGCAATATACGGAATTTGATATTTCTGTGCAATTTTTTCAGCTGCTTCTTTCGTTCGGTTAGCGATTTTTACTTTTGGTTTATAGATGTGCTTTACCAGATTTTCTACCGTATTTTGCCCGATTTCTCCTACGCCAAGTAGCAAAATATTTTTGTCTGAAAGTTGTGTTGTGCTATTCAAAATATAATGCACAGCAGCGTAAGAAACCGATGCCGCACCGTTGGAAATCCCCGTTTCGGTTTTTATTTTTTTTGAAACTTGTATAGCAGAGTTGATGGCTCTTTCCAAATAAGGATTGGAGTTTTTCTTTTCTCTTTTAAAGCGATTATAGGCATTTTTTATTTGCCCGATAATTTCAAAATCGCCGATAATTTGGCTTTCCAAACCTGCTGCTACACGGAAAAGGTGGTTCAGAGCATCTTCTCTTTTTAGGATATTGGCAAATTGCATAAAATCCATAAGACCTACGCCAACCGTTTTGCAAAATTCCTCTGCTACAAATAGATAGTTGGGTGTTGTGGTATAAATTTCGGTTCTGTTGCAAGTAGAAACCACGAATGCATCACCAAGATTTTCCTCGTGTATTCTACGGACAAAGTTTTTTATATGTTCATCAAAAAAAGTGAATTTCCCACGAGTTTC
>JAUNTR010000008.1 GCA_030538575.1 Cruoricaptor ignavus
ATATGAGGATATATTGGTATTATCACACAGAGATAATGATTTTAATATTTCGGCAGTAGCTTTGGATATCAACACAGGAAAAAAACTTTGGGAGCAATCATGCACGCATACATTGGGAGCAAAAAACCAAAACAGGATATATAATTTTGTATCATCGCATAAAGATAATAGGGATTATCTACAAATATTAGATATAAAAACGGGTTTTTTAGAAGAAAAAACACTCACAACCAATCAAAAAAATGATTATATAGTTTGGCTTTCTACCTATAAAGATGGTAAAATGTATTGTTCAAATTTGGCACACGGTTGCAAATTAGGAATAATAGATACCGAAAGTAAAGAATTTACAGAATATTCACTAAATTTACCCGAAGGAATACAGATAGGAGCCCCCGTAGTTACAGAAGATAAGGTTTATATATTGGACAGTGCGAATGTATTACACATCTACGAAAGGGAAGTGTAAAAAACAGATTTTAAAGAAAAAATGATAAAAGAGATAAATTTGTAAGCTACACTAATAAATAGATAAAAATTAAGAATAAACGATATACAATGATGAAAAAATTATTATTAACCACAGTATTATTTGTAAGTATTTCTGCATTTTCTCAGGAAATAAAGATTAAAAAAGGAGAATTGCTTCTTGATAATAAAGCAGTTGCAAAAGTAGATGATAAAGGCAGGATTTATAAGTTTAGTGATATGAACGGTAAATTACAGTTTGATGCTACACTTATTAATGGAAGGACCATTGGAATACAGTCAGATAATGGTTGGGTAGAATACACAGGAACAAACGGACACGTAAAAGAAGCCAATCATGTAGAAGGCATCTTTACGCTAAGTATGGGAAAATTAATTATACAAAATGCTATGGCACAGGGTCTTATTACAAAAGATGGGATTGATGAAGCAAAAGTAAATGAGTTTTTCCTTACCGAAGACCGACCTCTTTCTGAAGCAAGAAAAAACGGTATTGCTTCTCAAAAAGCTGAAGCAAAAGAGGAAGATAAACTTGGTATTTCAGTAGATTTTAATGGAAATATCAAGAATAAAAATTGGGAAACTTTAGGATTTGTAACAAGGGCATATATTGATGCTTCTCAATCACGTTTTTCAAGTCCAACAATGATGTATAAGCATCTGGAATATCGTGTTTTTGATGTGAATAAAGTTCTTGTCGCTATACTTCATTGTTCAGATGACGATAAAACGAACGAGGATAAAGGTCTTAAAGTGTATACAAATGACGGAAAGATGATTCTGATGTCAGCCAAAAATGGAATGAATTTTGAAAACCCTTTGAGTGTTGATAAAATAGCGGATCGCATGGCAAAAAAGCTTTTTGTTAATGGATATATTGGAGGAAACACCAATGTTTCAGGTACAACAAATTAAGTAATAAAATAACAATCTTCCTGCTTTATTGCAAGGCAGGAGTATCTAATATCAAATACCCTATTGAAACAAAATTACATTTGATTCAAATGTTTTTAGAAATATTTAGATATAAAAACTGAATAATCAATACGCAACACGTATGAAATTAAAAACACAACCTATTTTGAATAAATATTTATTACTGCTATTGCTGTTTTCGTTTCCTTTTTTATGGGGACAGCAGAAGGATGAAGACAAAGCAACCATTCCTCATATCCGTCTAAAAGTAGAAGGTAAGAAAGACCGTGTACTGTTGCGTTGGGTCGTAGATGAGCCTATTGCGTGGCAAAAAGCCAATCCCATAGGTTTTGTACTCAAAAGATATACACTAATGAGAGAAGGTAAACTATTGGAAAACCCCGAAGAGAAAAACTTAGGAGTGTTTTTACCCGCTCCTGAAGAAAAATGGAAAGCCCTAATAGAAACCAATGACAATGCGGCAATTGTAGCCCAGTCTATGTTTGGGGAGAGTTTTGAAGTAGAAATGGGAAATCAAGGAGAGTTACAGAATATTATCAATAAATCTCAAGAAATAGAACAACGCTTTGTTTATGCACTCATCGCAGCCGATTTAGATTTTGAGGTAGCTCAATTAGCAGGTTGGGGTTATGTAGATACAGAAGTAGAACTTGGTGTGCGCTATGTTTATACTGTAGAACTTAATTCTGCAAACAATACCAAATCCTTACAAGTAGAAAAAGGAAGCGGTATTGCCGAGTTATCAAGGGAATGGGAATTACCTAAACCGTTGGATTTCATAGGAATTTTTAAAGACCAAGCGGTAACCTTGTCTTGGGATTATTCTATACTTAGAGATACCTATACCTCTTATTATGTTGAAAAATCGGAAGATGGTACTCGCTTTACTTCATTAAGTAACTTACCGATAATGAATATGAATGATACTGAAGGAAAACAAGCACAAGGTATGGTGTTTGTAGATTCTCTTGCTCAAAATAACAAACAAATAGCTTATAGAATACGAGGGAAAACTATTTTTGGTGATTACGGTCCTTATTCGGACATAGTGTCTGGAGAAGGTAGAAAGAGTTTAGAAACAAGTCCGAGTATTTTAAATTTTGATATTGATGAGGAAGAAACTGTAACTATTACTTGGGATTTTCCAAAAGAATCAGAAAATGAAATTAGCTCTTTTGGGCTTTTGCACTCCGAAACAGATTTGCAAAACAGTTACCAATCTGTGAGAAAAGATATACCTGTAACCGAGAGAAAAGTAGTTATTAAAAGTTTGACGTCATCTAATTATTTCAAAATAGAAGCCATAGGCAAATCACAAGAGCGTAGAGAGTCATTTGCTATTTTGGTACAGCCTAATGATATTACGCCTCCAGATACTCCTATAAATTTCAAAGGTAAAATAGACTCTTTAGGTATTGTACACTTAGACTGGAAAGCTAATACAGAAAAAGATTTAGAAGGCTATCATATTTTTAGAGGCATACAGAAAGGTGATGAATTAGTACGAATTACACCACAAGCCATTGTCCAAAATGTGTATCAAGATACGATAGTGTTAGAAAACTTAAACTCTAAAGTTTATTACTATGTAACGGCAACAGACAAAAGGAAAAATCAATCTAAACCATCCGTTATTTTAGAATTAGAAAAGCCTGATAAGGTAAGACCACAAGCTCCCGTATTCACAGGGTATAAGCTAGAGGATAACGGAAATATCACACTCCATTGGCTGAAAAGTTATAGCGATGATGTAGTTTTACACCAACTCTATCGTAAGGAAAAAGACCAGACAGACACCAATTGGAAAATGATATATGAAACTAAGAAAAATCAATCAGATTATAGCTATACTGACAAAGAAGTAATAGTCGATAAAAAATATGTATATTACTTGCAAGCTATCGATAAAAGTAATCTGAAGTCAGATAAATCACAAGAAGTAACATTGCAAAATAATCATTTTGAACCAATGTCTGTTTTGAATAATATGACAAGTACAATCAACAGGCGTAAAAAGCAAATTGAACTAATTTGGAAATTAAAAACTGAAGATATTATTGAAATTATTGTATATCGCCAGAAAGGTAATGAAAAACCTACGCATTGGGGAACATTGGTAGGAAATCAAAACTTTTTAGAAGATGTTTCAATTCAAATAGGAAATAGTTATACCTACCTGTTAAAGCCAATGCTAAAAAATAGTCGGGTAGCAAAGACCGAAAAAATAGTTGTTGAATATTAATACACACAAGATGAAAAAGGTTTTACTAATGATACTGTTCTCGATAATAGGATATTTTGGCTTTGGGCAGAATGGAATCTCTTTAAATGGAACCGCAAACTACAAATTTACCGTTGATGGTTATCAAGAAAGAGACCCAAAAGCCTGTGGAGGAGACTATGGGCTTCGAGAATTGAATATCTTCTATGATGATGGGAGTATTGAAAATTTATGGAAAGGTAGAATTTGGAATCAAAACTTTCGTCATGAAAAACTTTTTACTAAAGATAAAAGGATAACAGGGATTCAAATTTATTCTATAAATAAATGGTCTAACATTAAGAATAGATTTATAAGTGTCTGTAATGGAGGTCCCAGGCATAACAAAGTAAGATTGCCTGTAAATGGAACTTGTTATAGCCAATTTTATCAAAACCCATTGCATGTTACAAGAAATTTGACAATAAAAACATACCCGATATATTCTATTAATTATAATTATGGTGAACAATACACGCTTGGGAGTAATCAAAGTTTGAAAATATCTCTTCCGAATAACTTAAATTCGTATGATTACGTATGGAAATACAGTGTTGGAGGCGGTAATTCAAAAGAGTTTCCAAGCCCTTATAATCAAAAAGCTACGCTTAATATTCCTATGACAGAATTTATTGAGGAGAGTGATTATGGAAAAATGGTCCATGTGTGGGTAGAATCTCGATGCACTACTAATAGTATAAATCAATCGAACAAATTTAATTTTATCACATACAAAGAATCTCCCCATATCACTTCACATACTATTAATAAAACAAAATGTTTTGACACTCAAGATGGTTCTATCACTCTTAATTTTGATAGAACCTTAGAGGTGGGAGAAACGTTGGAATTAGGATTAAAAAATAAAGTAGATGGTAGGGTATTTTTAACGAAAAACATTACGTCAGATTTACAGTCCAATACGGCTCATACACTTCACAATTTACCTCCCGGCAATTATAGATTAGATTTGAAAGGTACATATAAAGGAAATAACACCTATACAGATGGAGATACCCATACTATTGAATTTGAAATAAAGTCTGCACTTCGAGTTGAATTTAAAGAAAAAGCACATAAAAATGTGTATTGTTATGGAGGAAGTGATGGTTCTATCACTATAGAAGCGAGTGGTGGAACAGGTAGCTATCAATACCTTGTTACTAAGAATAACCAACTCTTTTTAGATTGGACAAACTTTGGTGGCAGCAATATTACTTCCATCACAAACTTATCGGAAGGCTCTTATAAAGTAAAAGTTCGCGACACCAATGCGTGTATTGCTAAAGAACTCAATAATTCAAGTGTAGAAAAAGAAATCCAAGTTACTATCAATCAGCCGAACGCCTCAGTTAGTTTAATCGATAGTGAAACAGAAATAGTACAACCAAAAGGATACGGTTTAAGTAACGGATACATATCGGTTATGGTAACAGGAGGTACTCCACTTGATAATGGCACGTATGATTTTGAATGGAGAAAAGACAGCTCTACTGGAACAATAATTACCTCAGGGATTACTACAAGTGTTTCCGCTAATTCATTTGCCATAAAATTAGGTAACATACCTACGGGCAATTACTATTTGACTATAAAAGATAAAAATTATAGTAATGCGACAAGTGAGATAAGCAATTGCGGTATCATATCTTATAAGTTTTTTGTGAATCAACCAGCCCCATTAGTAGCAAAAATTGAAGTTGAACAGTACATTTCTTGTAACAGAGCTAATGACTATCCCTATAAAGTAGATTCAAATAACAATGGTATCCCCGACGAAGCTGAAGATGGAATACTTAAAACTACTGTAAAAGGTGGTGTTGGCAGCTATAACTACCAATGGAAGAAGCTAAACAATGGTACTTTTGAAAATATCGAAGGGGCTAAAGGTAATATACTACCCAACTTAACACCGGGAACTTACAGAATTTTTGTAAAAGATAAAAATGAGAATACAACCCATGCAGACATGACTTTGGTATATCCCGAAAAGTTAGAAATAATAATGTCAGCCAATTCCATATCGTGTCATAATCAAAATGGAGGTGAAGTTTCTGTTACGGCAACAGGAGGTACAGGATCTCTTTCCTATGAATGGAATACGATGGATACAACCCCAACCATTACTGGACTTCCTTCTGGAAATTAT
Organism: Cruoricaptor ignavus; assembly: GCA_030538575.1. Lineage (GTDB taxonomy): Bacteria > Bacteroidota > Bacteroidia > Flavobacteriales > Weeksellaceae > JAUNTR01. The sequence goes on from JAUNTR010000008.1 coordinate 5,835, forward strand.
TTTGTATTGGTAACAGATAGTAAAAATTGTAAGATTAAAGGTAATACAGAAATAACACAACCCGATAAAATTATCATTACCGATTTATCAGTAGAAAATCCAATATGTAATGGAGCTAATAACGGAATGATAAAAGTGGAAATTGCAGGAGGAAAACCACCATATAACATAGCTTGGTCTAATGGAGCAACGACAAAAGAAAACACAAACTTATCTGCAGGAACTTATACATTAACTATAAAAGATAGCAATGACTGTGTAATGACAAAAGAATATACACTTATAGACCCAAAACCACTCGTAATAGATATTCAAAATGACGTTACACTATGTTTAAATGAAAAACAAGAATTTAATGTAACTATAGAAGATGACCAAGCTACTTATGTTTGGAAAAATGAAAAAGGAGAGGTTATTAGCAATTCGGCACAAGTTACACTTTCAGAAGCTGGGCTCTATACAGTTATGGTTAGGGATTCTAAAGGGTGTACAGCCACCGATAGTGTTAGGATTAAAAACTCAACAGAAGTTTTAGAACCTAGCTTTTTACTTCCTACGCATACCTATGCTGAGGCTACTGTCGTTTTAGTAAATACTTCTCGCATAAAACCCCAGTCGGTAGAATGGATTATACCCAATGATGTAAGTGTTCAAATTGTAGCAGAAACAGAAGACTACTTAGAGCTCAAGTTCCAAAATACCGGTTCTTATAAGATAGGTTTGAAAGGTATTCAAGGTGAATGTAGCAAGACTTTCTACAAAGAAGTTATCGTTGAAGAAAATTTATCAGGTGTAGACTTAACTCCAGAGATAGCATCTAATATCACGGAATTTACTATTGCTCCAAATCCAAACACAGGTAATTTTAAGGTTTTGGTTGGATTGAGCAGAGAAAATGCCATTAGTTTACGGATTATAAATATGTTATCCCACGAACCAACACCAAAGGTAACAAAACCAAAATCAACCTATTTTGTAGTACCTTATACGATTAATTTGCCTAGTGGAGTTTATCTGGTTATTTTAGAAACTGGCAGTGAGTCAATGGTAAAAAGAATGATTATTCAATAAAAAATATAAAATGTTAGTGAAAAACACAAATTTTATTTATCAAATGTTCTTTTTGATAATTACTGTATTATCTGTATTTTCGTGTGCAATCGAAGAAAGTATACCTGTTACTGCTGATTTTAGCATAAATGTGGTAGATGATGATTATTCTGTTCCAGTTCGCATAGAGGTTTTCAATAAATCTAAAGGAGCAGAAACTTATCACTGGGAATTTGAGGGTGCTACAAAAACCACTTCTAATGAAAAATCTCCAAAGACAGTGGTGTATACGCAGGCGGGCACTTATAAAATAAGGCTCAAAGCCTCCAATAAAGATGGAAATGAGGATACAAAAGAAATCGAGATACAAATAGATGAGGCAATGGAAGTAGATTTTGATTGGGAAATGCAAGGGAGTGAGATTTCACCTGTAACTTTACAAACAATAGATAAATCAAAGGGAGCTATCAATTATCTTTGGGAGTTTGAAGGAGGGAATCCATTAACTTCAACAAAGAAAGCCCCAATAGTTACTTTCAACTCAGCTGGAGAGCATCTTATTAAACTCACTATTTCTAATGGAAGAGAAAACTATTCCAAAGAGAAAATCGTAACTGTACAACCTGCTATGACAGTTGACTTTAATTGGTCTGTTGATTATATAGATAGTGATTATCAAGCTCCTGTGGTTTTGCATATGAACAATCTATCCACTAGTGCCTTCTCATATAAATGGATTGTACAAGGAGCACATCCATCTGTTTCAACAGAAGAAAATCCAAATATTCAATTTACCAACGCAGGCTCTTATACAATTATTTTACACGCAACTAATGATAAAGAAACCAAAACCCTTGAAAAACAACTTACAATATATCCAGACACAAATTTGCTTACTTTCAATGATATTAAATTAGGAATTAACATCGCTCATACTTCTATTGGTTGTTTTTTCTCCTCAGAATTAGGAAGTGTAATCAAAAAAAATGAAGTTTCAGACACTCCTAGCGAAAAAATAGACTTTGCTTTTTTTGGTCTAAATTCATCTTTTAACTATAACCAATTTCTTTCCCCTGATGAAGTACAATTAACATCGTTTAGCGTCATACCCAATGCAATACATACGAAAATAATTAACTCACAAGAGTTAGTAGGAGTTCAATTAACTCCCATAATGTTTGATGCTATTAAAGAAGGTAATGCTTTTAACTCAATAACTATCACAGAAACCAATACAGGAAAGGCACCTTTTAATAATATTCAAAATCTGAGAGTGATTTTATTCCAGACAGAAGACGGAAGAAAAGGAGCTATAAAAGTTAAAAATTTCATATCAGCAGGTGTAAATTCGTATATTTCAGTCGATATTAAAGTGCAAAAACAATCAAAATAATTATGAAAAATAGTAAAAGTAAGTATTTCTATTTGATTGGTTTTTTTATGTTTTTTTCGTGGGGTAATGCTCAAGAAATAGATTTAGAAAACATTGGAGATCGTACTGTTAAAGAGCTAAGAAAAAATCCAATTAAAATAAGTGGAGGAATTTCAGCCAATGCTGTTTTTTATAATTCAAACACCAATGGTAATAGATCTCCTTTTACTTATTTTCTTAATGGAAATCTAAATCTTGGAGTTTACAATTGGTCGATGCCAGTTTCATATAGTTTTACCAACCAAGGAAGTCAATTAGGATATGAGGTTCCTTTTAAGTTTAACCGTTTAAGTATTGCACCAAAATATAAATGGGTAAAGGCTTATATAGGAGATGCTACGATGAGTTTTACTCCTTATACGTATAATGGATTACTATTTACCGGTGGTGGTATTGAACTTACACCTAATATTCCTTTGAAGATAACCATGATGGCAGGAAGATTAAATAAAGCTGTTGAAGATGATGGCAATCCAAATACGATTCCTGCTTATAAACGAATGGGGTACGGAGCTCATATTAAATGGGAAAAAGAAAGGTATAAATTAGGAGCTATAGGTTTTTACGCCAAAGATGATATAAGTTCACTCAAAATAATACCAGACTCAAAGGGAATATTACCACAAGAGAACTTAGTACTTTCTCTATCAGGAGCTTTAAAAATGTATAAAAACTTAGAGGTATTTGGAGAATATGCAAACACGGCAATCGTTAATGATTTGAGAGCAAGCTCAAATAATGAAGATAATAAAGGGGTAGCATCAAAGTTTCTTACTAAAAAATCATCTTTAGAGTCACATGTTGCCTACAATGGAGGGGTTAATTTACAACTAAATAAAGGAACTATCGGGATAAGATATGAAAAAATTGAACCTGGGTATAGAACACTTGGAGCTTATTATTTCAATAATGATTTAGAAAGTATTACTCTTAACACTGCTTTTTCAATATTTCAAGACAAAGTTACTTTAGCTACGGGTTTAGGAAGGCAAAGAGATAATCTGGATAATAAAAAAGTCAAAGAAACAAATAGATGGGTAGGGTCAGTCAATATAAATGTAAAAGCTTCTGAAAAATTAACCATAGCAACCAACTATTCTAATTTTACAATGTTTACTAATAGTCAATTAAATCAGTTTAATAATATAAACAATAATCCATTGTTAATACAACAACCAAGAGACTCTATTGATTATAAGCAAATATCTCAAAACACTAATGTAAACATAAATTACATCATTTCGAGTTCTAAAGAAAGGATTCAAAATATAAATATTAATTACTCGTTGAATGATATGGTTAATAGTGAAAATGGAATTGTAAGAAAAGGAGGGATTTCAAGGTTTCATAACACAAATATAAATTATGGTTTAGGATTTCCTGAAAAAAAACTAAATATTGGAGGATCATTTAGTTTTACACATACCTACACAGCATCACAAATAACCACAATATGGGGACCTGGAGTTAATATTAACAAGCCCTTTTTAAAAGAAGATAAATTGAGAACAAATCTAGGCGTATCTTATAACAAATCAAATAATATTAGAAATGCTACTAATGTTTTAAACATAGCATTAGGAGCAAATTACATGCCTTGGAAACAGCATCATTTCACTTTAAATTTTATTCAAATGTTTAGAAATACAAATCAAAATATTGATAATTCTAACCTTAATGAAATGACAGCAAATATAGGATATAATTATAATTTTTAGATTGGTTTAAATAATTCATCAAGAGGGAAATTTCTTAACTAAATGTGGTTATTTTTATATAATGAACTGATTTAAAGGGCATAGTGTTTTAATATTAGAGTTCATATCTTACATTTTCTACTCGGTAGCTTCGTCTCATTTTTTGGGGACTGGATGGTTTTATCGTTGGTTTCAGAGAGCTCTTGTTTTTCATTCGTAGTATTTTCACCTATCGACAATTGAATTTTCCGTTCAATCAAAGCCAATTTATTTTTAAGTTCCGAGAGTTCCTTTTCTTTGTTCCATTTTCCATTTACTACCTGTTGGAGTATTGGTAAATCCTCATTTATTTTTTTAATTTCTTTCTCGTTATCAGTTATAAGATTAGGAATCTTATCTAAAGCTTTAAGAAAACTCATAGAGGCTAATTTAGGGTCTTGTGCTATTTTTCCATTATTGTGTGTATAACGGATTCCGCCTTCTCCTCTTACAAAAAAACGATTTTGACGAATCTCTACATCGTGTTTTTTAGAAATTTCTGTTTTGATTAACACCTGAAAACCGTATATACTACCGATTTCCTCATAATCACCACCTGTTCGAGCTTTTTTAGCATAGGTGTTGAGTTTCTCGCCTAATTGCTCTAAACTTGCTCCTTGTGCTATTCCATCTAATTGAAGGGCGTTTACAAAATCTCCATTGGGTAATTTTTTAGCTCTTGCGGTTAGATTTTCCCAATCCGTTTTTAAACGCATCAATCGGTTTTCGGCAGCCTCTCTATTTTCCATTAAGGACTCAAACTTAAATCGTGAAGAGGATTTGCTTCGTAAAAAGGCTTGACGTTCGCTTTCTAAAGCCATTATTTTCTTTTCTACTTTGGCTTTGTCTAACAAATCGGTATTTCCGGATAGAATCGCCACATACTCCGAGAAATTCATTCCCGATTGCTCATCCATACTTCCTTCATCAATCGTACGCTTACCAAGTTTATTGGATTTCAATTGGTCGATAAATAACTGTTTGTTAAACAACATATTAAACTTATATGAATCCAACGATTTTTCTACGGCATAGATGATAATATCTACTTTATTATTAGCAAAATATTTAGCCACTTCATTTCCTTTACGGACAGCCCTCCCATCTCTCTGTTGCAAATCACTTGGTCGCCAAGGTGTATCAAGATGATGAACTGCAACGGCTCTTTTTTGAGCATTCACGCCTGTACCCAGCATATCGGTAGAGCCAAACAATATCCGTATTTTTCCCTCATTGGTGTCGGCGATAATTTTTTTTCGTACGGCATCATTTTTTGCTTCTTGGATAAATCGTACTTCTTCGGGCAGAACGCCATAATCCTCTACCAATTTTCGTTTGATTTCAGTGTAAGGATTCCACTCATTAGGTTTATACGTTCCTAAGTCTGAAAAAACAAATTGTGTTCCCTTTTGGGCATTGTATTTTTCGTAATATTCATAGATTTTTTTAGCACAATGAGAGACTTTATTATCAGGGTGGTCATCATATTTACTATCTACTAATCGCATATCCAATGACATTTTGCGAGCATAATCCGTAGCAATTAGCATTTTCGCTTTTTCTTCTCTATCGGAAAGTTTAGGTCTTCCCAATAAATGAGCATCTCCATTTTTTGCGAATTGCATTAAGTTTTTAATAAATTGTTCTTGCTCGGGAGTTGGTGGAATATTGTATAAAATTTCATTTTTATCAGGTCGGTCAATCCCGATATCTTTTGCGGTTCTATAATCGGTAATTTCGGAATAGAATTGTGCTAGTTCGGGTACTTTTATGAAATAACGAAAGCGTTCTTTTTGTACAATATTATTAGCCACAGAAAACTCATAATCGGTAGTTTTACGGGCATAGATAGCCGCCCAAGCATCAAAACAAGTGATGCTTTGCTTTTCTAATGCTTGTGGACGCAGATACTTAAACAATAAATAGAGTTCCGTTAATGAATTAGAAATGGTTGTACCCGATAGAAAAGTAGCTCCTAAATCCTTGCCTGTTCGCTTTTGAATGGTACGAATAGCAAATAAGAGATTTATTGCCTTTTGGCTTCCTTGCATATTCCCTAACCCTGCCACTCGGTCGTGTCGTGTGTTAAACATTAGGTTTTTAAACTTATGACTTTCATCTACTAACAAGTGGTCAATTCCCATCATTTGAAAATCAACAATAGCATCGGTTCGTTTATTGATGTCATATTCTAACGTTTTAAGTTTTACCATCAAATTTTCTTTTCGTTTGATAACACCTTTAAGCATTCCGCTGGAAACTTCTTTACCTTGTTCTTTCAAAGTCCATAGGTTTTCTTCTACATCATCTAATTCTTGCTGAAGAATTTCTTGTTGAATTTCATAGGACTGCGGAATCATTTTAAATTGGTCGTGAGTTAAAATAACACAATCCCAATCATTATTTTTAATATCTCCAAAAATACGTAAGCGTCTGTCGGGCTTAAAATCTTCTTTCCCGGGATATAATATTTTCGCAAAAGGATAGGCTTTTCGGTAGGTTTCTGCAATTTCGTGAACATTGGCTTTCAGTCCTATAATCATTGGTTTGTGAGCCAACCCTAAGCGTTTCATCTCTTGTGCTGCACAGCACATAATTAAGGTTTTTCCTGCACCAACTTCGTGGTCGCAAATGGCTCCCCCATTGAGCTTTATCATCCAAATAGCATCTTTCTGGCTACCATATAAATCTTCAACGCCCAAACCTTTACGGTCCAACCCCGGAAAGTCTTGATGTGAACCATCATAGTTAGGTCGAACAAAACAATTGAACATTTGGTTATATTTATCGGCTAGATGTTCTTTAAAAGCGGGACTTTGTTCCAATAGCCAATGTGAAAATGCGGTGCGAATTTCGTCAATTTTACTATTTGCCATTTGAATAGCCACCATATCCGCTACCTTGATTTCTTTGCCATCGGCGTTGATTTTTTTGGTGATATTTGGTGTGGTATTGATAAGAGCGTATTTGAGTAACGTAATCCCATCATACGTTCTACTTTCTGATTTTACGGCGTATTGGTCGTAGATGCGACTGTTTTTTCTTAGGCACTGAACATCGAAATTATCCATTGCCTTGGAATAGGTAACCTGAACTTCTGTGTCAAATAAGCGAGAGGCGAAATGGCTATACACTTCCATAGGAATCCATCGCTCTCCTAGATTAAAGTCCAGTTCTTCAAAGATAATAGGTTCTGGTCTTACTTTTTTAAGTGCCTCTAAAGAGTTTAATGTATCTTGGTGTTCTGGTAATTTTTCTAGATGTTTTTCAACGATTTCTATTTTTTCAGCAATATTTCCAGAGAGCCAAGTTTCTGCTGTTTCGTATTGTTTCTTTGCGGGGTTATAATATAGATGTTCCTTTAATTCATTTTTTATATAATCTGTATTTTCGCCAATAAGTTTACTCATATAGGGTAAATTTACTTTACCATACACATTCAACGAGTGTATCAGTGCTTCTTTTGGGGTAGTAACGCCTTCTACTGAGGATACAGAAAAACTAACGGGTTTTTCAAAAATATCGGCTTTTCGGTAAACACCATTGACTTTTCGCTCTAAATAAGGGATTTCATTGCCAGCTCCATCTGTTTGGATAAAGCCTATATTATTTTTGCTATTTAAGTTTCCAAAATTTCTTATAAAATGATCGTATAAGGTGTTGAGCCTTGTTCTTTCTTCTGGGTAGGGTTTTCTATCATTGGCTTCTTTGTTGTATAAATTGAAATAACTATCTCGAAGCTCAATATAATCCATCGCTTTTTTTCGTTGAAGAGTCCCTACTTTTAATGGGACGAAAGTAGCTGTTTGGTTGTATTTACTAACCTCTTTTAGATATCCCGGTTGTTCCTTTTGAATCACTAAGGTATCCTCTCTATAATAGTCCAAAATTCTACTTTCAAAAGCCGTAGGTTCAAGGTTAATAGGCGCTACAAATAGGTTTTCTGTATCCTTAGTCAAATTTTTATCACTGGAATAAGAAAAAGAAAAAAGATCTTTCGGGAAAGTACCATTTTGTGTTTGCGTTGTTTTTTTTGCTTGAGTGTTTGTGGTATATTTCTTGGTGCTTTTTTGAGGTTTTACGATAGTCGGAGGTTCTTCAAAAAACGTATCAAATAAACTTAATTGTACACTGCCATCATTTGTAATTTTAGAAATTGATGCTTTATTTTTAGGAGTGATAGCTACTTTTTTCGAGTTTTCACTGGAAAACTCTTTTGGTGTAATGGTAGGTTTTTCAGTTGTCGTAGGGTTCGTAATGGTGCTTACTTGTTTTTTTTCATTTTTTTCCGATATTGAAGGCTGTTGCTTTGAAAAAGAATCAGCAAGATGTAAGGGCATTCGTTCTTTATAATTACGAAAGTCACGTGTTAATTGTTCTCTGAGGTCATTAGCAATTCCAGACACACCATTTTCGTGCAGATAAATCCTTGCGGGTTTTCCATAAAGGTCCGTGCTCAATTGTGATTTTGTGTGAATAATTCGTTGCGGATTATCCTCAAACAGAGCATTGGTCGTATAGCCTTCGGTATGCTCTATCGTATTGCAAAAAAGTATCTCTTCGGTAGAAGGGGTTTGTTTTTGTGAATCTTTTTGTAGGATAATTAAATCGCTACCTACTTCCGTTCCTGCATAATCCGTAAAGAGATTGTTAGGTAACCGAATAGCCGACACCAAGTGAGCTTGATGCATCATAGCTTCTCGGATAGGACGATTTTTAAGACTATTCAGCACTCCTTGCGAAGTGATATAGGCTAACAAACCGCCCTCTTTAAGTGTTTCTAAACCTTTAAGAAAGAAATAATTATGAATGTTTTTTACCGCTTGTTGCTTTGCTAAATCGCTACTTCTTGAAAAAGATAAATCAAATACGGATATATCCCCGAAGGGTATATTACTACTAATGATATCAAAAGAGTTGTTTTGTCGTTCCTCTATATTTTCAAAACCTTTAATTTTTACTTGAGCAGAAGGATATAAATGTGTTACTATTTTTCCCGTTAATAAATCTTTTTCAAAAGCGGTTATGGAAGTATTATTTTGTTGTAGATGTGCTATAAAATTTCCTGTACCTGCCGAGGGTTCTAGCACTCGTTGGTATTGAAAGTTTTGTTCATGGAGTGCCGTTGAAAGGGCTTGGATAACTTCTGGTGGTGTATAAAATGAGGTGAGTACAGAATTTTTAAGACTGTCTATCATACTTTTGTATGCTGAATAATCAGAAGCATTAGTGCGAATAAGCTCATATAAACGTTGGGTGGATTCAAAGTAAGGTTCATCAGATTTTGTCCAGAAACGGCGGTCTTCCTCTTCATTGGCTGGGTTTAGAACAAATTTTAATCCTCCAAAACCTGAATATTTTCGGAGAATTTCTTTTTCAATATCCGTAGCCAGTCGCTTTTCGTTGTCTAACTGAAAAGAGACTGTCAAGGCTTGGATATTTTGTTCTAAATGTACTTTTTTAGTGTACGCCATTTTCTTCAATCCATATTTGAATATGTCCTGTCAGCTCGGTATAAAGTGCATTATATTCCTTCGTTCCTTCAAAATCTTGATGTAGATTATAGTTCTCAAATACTTCGACACAATACGGAAACATTGTAAGAGCAAAAGCACGGGCTTTATCGGCAGAGATTTCACTATCAAACTCATTACATACTACTTGGTACACCGTATCAAATGGTGAATAATGTAAGCCTTCAAAAAGGGTTTCGTTAGCAATAGCACGGCATTCCAATACGGTATGCCCTGCATCAAAGGCATTTTCGTAGGCTATTGCTGCCAAATCACTTCGCTCTTTAATAAATGTTTCATTGGTTGCCATATTAGGGAAACTAGTGTTTAACAATTCTCTTAATCGTAAATCGTAATACGAAATTTCTTTTTCTTGTGTTGCCATAATTATAATTGTTTTAAAAATTGATATTTAATATTTGTTCTAATTTCTGATAAGCTATTTGGTGTTTGTCTTTTTTCATTTTTGACAGATTAAGAAGCTTCCATTTTACAGAAGGTAGATTAGATACTATTTGAGTATCTAACCCCAACAAATCCCACTGAGGTGTTTTATTTTTAAAACTCAATAAGAACTTTTTTTCTTCTGGGGTTATATTCGTATGTATAAGTTGAATTAGTTGAACGCGAGTATTTTCCAACTCTTGTAAAGTTATAGGGCTATCCGTCATACGCTCAAATTCCATAGTATATACTTTTGAAATATCTTTAAAAGTAGGTTGTAATAGTTCTGACATAGGACGCTGATGACTGATAAGGAACACTAAAAATGTTTTTCTTAGGTTGGTTGTAAGTCCTTCATTTTCTAAAAGTAATTTGACATCAAATAAATCCCTTGGGTGCTGTCGGTCTAACGCTGCACATAGTTTACCCGCATATAAATCGGGTAATGAGGCTACTTGCATTTCTACATACCCAAATTCGTTTTCTGCTCGTTCACAAATTTCTTTTTGCTCCACAGGAAAAATGGTTTCTCTTATAACAGGAGATAATTCCACTTTAATTCGGATTTCATTAAGCTGTAAAATCAATCGTAAAGAATTATCCTGTTGTTTTTGGGTTTCCTGAACACGACCCCCTACAATGTGTTGCGTTATCTGTTCGCTTAATCGAGATAGGGCTTGGCGAATATTTTTCAAAGCCTCCTCTCTGCTCTCAGAAGGGAGGTATAATAAATCAATATCTACTGATAGACGAGGAAGATTTCGATAAAACAAATTGATGGCTGTCCCCCCTTTTAAGGCAAAACATTGTTCTGTATTGAGTAAGGGTAATACTCTTACCAATAATTGTACTTGCTTGTAATAGCGTGTATTTTTAATCATTTCATAAAATTTTTGGGTACGGTTATTAGATAATTCTTATCCAATTCGCCACCTTCTACCAACATTCGTTTTCCCGAGCCTAAATGAATATTTTCAATTTTTAGCTTTGTAAACCATACATAGTTATAGTGATTTGCTAAAAACAAGAACAATCGCTTAATGCCGATATGCGTACAGGCTTCTAATAAAGCTTGTAATTTTCGGGGGGAAAGTGAGGTCATTCCTTGCATTAGTTCGGCAGCGTGTTCAAAAGATATTTCATTAGGTACCTGTCGTAACACTTGCAATATCGCCATCTCTGGACATACTGCTTTTATTTGTGTATCTTCCCAAGAAATTGAAATTGTATATTTTGCAATCTCTTCTTTATTCATATTTGCAAAAATTTCTCTCTGAGAATGTTTATAAAACGTAGCTTTAAGAACATACTCATTGCACCATTGAGGTACATTAGCATCACCATATAACATTATCTGCTCTGTTCCCGATACTGGAATATAATGGGTATATCCTTTTAATTCCAATGCGGTTAGTCCTCCTACAAGTAAGTCGCTTTTTATGATATTTTGTAATGAGAAAACAATACTTCGCCAAGAGGTTCTTTTTTTGGCGCCTCGTATGTAAATTCCTCTTTGTATCGATTTCAAATAGCCAGATTTTACTAAGTTGTCCAAGGTATGTTTTCCTAAATTCATTGTATCTTGTAACCAACTTCGTGTTACTATAAGTCCCTCTGGTATGATTTCTTCCATCTGATTTCGTATCGCTAAGCTCATTTCTAATTAGTTTATATTTCTCATTTACAACGGTGATTTTCGCCGTTACTGCAAATATATATAAACTATATTAAAAAATACAATTCAAATCAATTTTTATTTATTTGCATTGATACTCATTTTTTGGGTATGAACACAAACGCTTCAAAAAAACAAAGTTTAGATTTCTATCTACTAACGGCGTTTATCACCGTAAATTACTTGTTATTTAAACCAACTATTTTTGATTACTTCCGTTTTCTTATTTCTTTTTTATTGTTGGAGCGAGGTGGAAACTCAAAAGCCGTAGTGCCATCTTCTTGTAGTAGTAGATAAGCGTCAAAACTTTTACCTGCCTTATTCTTTAACCCTTTTAAAAGTGTAGTTTTTCCATTTTCTAATAGAGCCATTACAGCCGTATCACTTACTTGTTTTCCGCAAACATTTCTAAAGAACAACCATTCGCAATCTTCTTCCATACATTTGGCGACTTTCTCGTATAAACGCACCCCTTGCTTTTTACAGACAGGACAAACCAATGTGGGTGAAGCTCCCCCTTCAATTTCCATCGCTAGAAAATCTTCTGTAATTTTTTGAGTATAGTCTTTCATCGCTTGTAAGAAATCTTCTGGAGGGAGTAGCCCTTCCTCAATTGCATTAAGAGAGGCTTCCCATTCGCCAGTCAGTGCCACATCGGCAATTTTTCGGTCTTTGACCCATTCATACACTTTCAGCCCTTTTTCGGTGGGTACGATGCTTTTCTTTTGACGCTCGATATAGTTTCGCTTAAGTAAAGTTTCTATCGTTGCTGCTCGAGTCGCAGGTGTGCCAATACCCGTTTCTTTGAGTAATTGTCGTTGATTTTCGTCTGCCAAATCCTTTCCTGCCGATTCCATTGCCGATAGCAAAGTAGCTTCCGTATATAATGCTGGAGGGTGTGTGGTTTTGGATAGAATTTTAGTGTCCATTACTTTTAGTATGTCTCCTTTTTGTAGTTCGGGAAGTTCTTGGGGGATTTCCTCTTCTTTTTCTATTTCCGAAAAAGCTCCATTGACCGCTCTCCAACCTGGGGATTGTATCGTACAACCTTTGATTTCATAATTTTTATAACCTGCTTCTACGGTTACTTTCTGCGTTTCCTTGATACAAACTTCCGATACCGCTTCTAATAAGCGCCCGGCAATCATTTTGTAAATGAGGGCTTCTTTCTTAGGGAGTTCGGTCGGTATTTTGTCCGTAATCAGCAATCCGTGATGGTCGGTTACTTTGACGTCATTGACGATACGCTTGGTAAGAAAAGAACGTTTGAGTTGTTGTGCATATTTTGCGTATTCCTCATAATGCTCTAATTGTTTAATCAATGAAGGGATTTCAGCCCATACATCTTCTGAAATATATTTACTTCCTGTACGAGGATATGTGATGTATTTCTTTTCGTACAAACTTTGGGCTATATTTAGGGTTTCGTCTGCCGAAAAGCTGTATTTTTTATTGGCTTCTTTCTGAAGTGCTGTCAAGTCATAAAGCAATGGAGGTTGTTCTTTTACCGTTTTCTTTTCTACGGAAAGTACTTCCGCCGTTGGGTGGCGTTCTACGGATTTTTTCCATTCTTCTACTTCGTTTTTTTGTTCCGTTTTTAGGGAGGAAAGACTATTGAATTTGAGATGTCCTTTTTGATGCACTAACTGCAATTGCCAATACGGTTTTTTTTTGAATTGGGTATGCGTAATGTATCGCTCGCAAACCATAGACAAAGTAGGAGTTTGTACCCGCCCGAGGGAGTACACACCGCTTCCAGCGGCGATACTTAGGGCTTGGGTAGCGTTTATTCCTACCAGCCAATCGGCTTGGCTACGCATTTGGGCAGCGTGATATAAAGGGTCAAATTGTTTTCCGGGGTGGAGTTTTTCAAAGCCTGAAAGAATGGCTTTTTCGGTTAGTGAACTAATCCAAAGTCGCTCAAAGGGTTTTTGACAATTTAGATGCTCATAAATATAGCGGAAAATCAATTCACCTTCTCTTCCTGCATCAGTAGCCACCACAATTGAATCGCATTGCTCAAACAAGGTCTTGATTACTTGGAGCTGCTTTAGTACCCCTGTATCCGCTACATATCCTTTGTTTTCCTTCATTTGACGGGGTTGTAGCTTAAACGGCTGGGGAAGTATCGGAAGATGTTCTTTTTGAAATCCTATACAGCCATACTCCTCGGGCATTGCTAATTGTACTAAATGCCCAAAAGCCCAAGTTACGGTATAGTCATTGCCTGCAATATAACCGTCTTTTTTATCTTTAGCTCCTAGTAAATGAGCGATTTCTCTGCCCACACTGGGTTTTTCTGCTATGATTACTTTCATCGATTTTTCTTGTTTTTAGTAAATTGATTCGAAAACTGCTAATTCTTACATTTTACGCCCGCTTGAGACTCGCTTAGTTGGCGTTTTGGGCGATGTTACACGTCTAGTGCTTTTCTTGGCTTCTGTAGTCGTTTGAGTGGTCGTTTTGTTTTCTTTGGCTTTTTTGTTGATTTCTTTTGCCTGACGTGTTACTTTATCTTCCTTCTGTTCTTTGTTAGGGTTTTGGAACGTAAATTTTATGTTACCTGTATCTTGATTGTAAACAAAGTAGCCATTATAACTTTTTCCTGTACTTTTACTTTCTAAACCTTCTAAATATATAGGTTTCCCTTGTGAAAAATCTTTATATTGTGCTTCGGTAAGCTCTCTGCCTCTTAATTCTTTTGGCGCTTGTTCAAAAGTAGATTGTGTATTTATTTTTTGCGTAAGATTCTCATCAAACAAAAATTCTACATAACGCTTTTCTGCATTAAATTGAACATTCGCATTAAAGGGTTCTCCCTTACTTGAGGTCATTCCTTCTAAAAACAAAGGTTTTCCTTCCATAAGCGTTTGTTTTTGTGCTTCATTAAGTTTGATTCCTTTGATTTCATCGGGTATTTTGATATATTCTTGACGCAAAGCAACAATTTCGTTGGTCAATTCATCAATACTAACAATAGATGGAATTTTTTCACCCGTTTTTACATTGGTAAGTGTTACCACACGTCCCATATTTCCTGTTTTTAGTAGATTTTCTTTGTCTTCTTGGGTGAACTCGTGCCCAAAAAAAGAATATTCTAATTGAGGTTCTTTACGAATGCCGTGAATGGCAACACTTACGTTGCCCTCGCTATCTTTTCGTAACGATAAGCGTGCATCAAAACGGGTAACGGCACTACCTAAATTCATACTAATAGGTACCAATCGGTCGGTTTTATAACCTTTTAATAAAGGTTCTAATAAGTTTCGTTTTTCGAGGTATTCTTTACTAAGCCCTACACCATTCATCGTATCCCAATCAATATCATCCACTTTGTAGCGATAGCTTTGATTTTGTTCTTGGGTCGTATCATGGGTCGTATTTTGCGATGTGGCTTTACTGACCTCTTGGGTGGTTTCTTTTACGTGCTGAGATTCATTTGTTTGTTCCATTGTATTTTGATTTTGAGATTGATATTCTTGCGGTTGGACCTTATAGGGCTGTAAATCCTCTGGGGTAAGTTGAACTTTTAGTAAATTAGAAATGGGAATTTTGAAAAAAGAAAAATTACTTGGATTTTTTGCTTGCCTTAAAAAGTTACTAAAGAAGTTTGAGAGTATATTTCCTTGGGGATCTACTCTCATAAAATCTTGTTCGTGGGTTGGATTTGGAGGAACGGTTTCTAACTGCCCATCTTTATCCAACCCTTTTACGGCTCGAATTTGCTGTTTTTCTTGGTCATAGACAAGCAACAAATCGGTCCATTGTTCATCTAGAATGGGGACGTTTTCTTGGGGTTTTGTTTCAGTGGATTTATTAGCCATCGTATTATTTTTTTATGGTTTCAAGTATTACGTCTTAAATCGTAGAACGAAAATAGAGGTTATCCATAAGAACTTAATAGCATAGTGCTATTTTGGCTTTGGTTGTCCTTTTTTGGCATTTACAGGTACGCTAAAATGGTCTCTAATAAATTGATGTACATCGGATAATTTGTAATAAATCTTTCCAGAAATCGTGTAGTAAGGTAGTTTCCCTTCAGAGCGATAACGCTGTAAAGAACGAGCGGATATTTTAAACGTCATCATTAAATCTTGATTGTCAAGCAACTCCTCTCCGTCAATAGCACTTCGTTTCTTTTCGGCTCTTTCAAAGCGTTCTGCCAATAAGTCGAAACGGTCTATAATTCTTTCCATCCAAGCAATAAATTCCATTCGGTCGATATTCATACTAGTTTATTTTTAAAGTGTATTTTATTTTTGATTGAGTATTTTTTTCATCAGTTTACCAATACTTAATTGCTGCGGATTTTGACTATCAGCCATCAATAATTCTTTGGTTTTGAGTTTTAGAATGTAGTTTTTAGCAGTTCGTTCTTGCACTCCTGTTAAGGTTTTGATTTCTTGCACTAGTTCACTATATTCCCATACGGCTCTTTTTCTGAATAAAGGCGATACGAGGGTTGCTAGTTCTGTGGTTTTGTCTTTCTTTTCGAGGTCCTT
Source organism: Cruoricaptor ignavus (assembly GCA_030538575.1). GTDB lineage: Bacteria > Bacteroidota > Bacteroidia > Flavobacteriales > Weeksellaceae > JAUNTR01. The sequence goes on from JAUNTR010000008.1 coordinate 22,187, forward strand.
TTGAATGCCATAATAGCGGTGCATTCCACTTTTAGCATCCCACCGAAACAATATCTTAGGTAATTGGTTAGGGTCTCCTTTACGAATTTTCTTTGGTAGTACCACAGAACAAGCATTGGTTTGGTCTTGTTCTACTGAAAGTACCGCAGAGGCTTTTCGTTGTAATTCTGAACCTAAATGCCCACGAAGTTTTAATCCGCTGGGAGTAAGATGTAGCACGCAAACCATGCAGGTTTGATAATGTCCTGCCAAAGCATATAATTCCTCTATCATTTCGATACTTTCACTTTCATTATTGGCGGAACTGATTAAATCAGCAATACCGTCAATTACAACCAGATGAATTCCTGAATATTCATAATACACTATGTCCATACATTGCTGGATAATTTTCATACGCTCTTTTCTCGGAATTTGGGTAAGACAATAGGCTTTAAAATTTGAAGGCATCGCATTGAGTTGGGCTCGTTTTAGCAGTGTGGATACATTGTCGTAGAGTTGATCTGCGGATTGTTCTGTGTCAAAAAACAAAACCGCGTGATTATCACAATAGGTTACATTGAGTCCTAATAAATCTATGGCGTGATTGCCCTGATATAAACACCCCGCAATCATTGCAGCTACATAATGGCTTTTTCCCGTTCCTTCACCGCCTGTAACGCCCAAAAGGCTGTTTTGCAAACCTATAGCTACATCTTTTAAAGTGATGATTGTCTTTTGTTTAGTAGGTGGTCGGTTCCATTGGATTTCACAAGATTGTAATAAGGAAAGCCCTTGTTTATACTTTTTTTGAAGCATTTTCAAAAACAATATTTTTAAATCCTTAGCGGTATGACCTTGTTGAAAATAGTTTGAGATATCTTTATCGTCTTTCGTTCCCGTTAGAGGAAGTTCTAATACTTCGACCCAATCCTTTAATTTTTCTAAATGGCTTTGTATCGCTTTTTTTCCTGCATGATCCATATCATACAATAATACAATATGACGAAAGCGACCTTTTAAAGATTGGATAAGAGAGGTGGGAATATGACTATTTTCACTATTAAAACAAATAGCTGAAAACCCTTTTGCATACAAACTCATTACATCTTTTTCACCGCCCGTAATAAACAAAATATCATCACCTTCTAACGGTAATTGTTCCAATCCAAAACAATACTCTGTGGCTATTCCCGCATATAAAAAACGATATTTGGAAAAAGGACGGTAGATTTTAATAAGTTCTGCATTTTGATATGAAAAAATAGATTCATTATCATTAGATGTTATTCGGTAAGGTTGTCCTTTTTTATTAATACTTTCAAAAGATTGTAAGGATTTTACGCCAAATGTATCTAAGACTCTTTTCGTTATTCCAAATGTTTTCCAATATTCAAGTTCTGTTTCATTGAAATCTTTTTCTATTATTGCATAGGGGCGATACGTTGGTGGTTCGTTAGTTGTTGTAGGATTGGCTTCTGCGTTGATTTTTATTTGTGGTCGTTTAGGTATGTTGGAATAGGAATTATCCAACCCCAAGTTTAAATCTCGATTGATTATTTTTAGAATTTCTACAAAATCGTGAGATTGTGTACAATCCAACCCGTATAGATAACCAACCAAAGAAAAACAATCACCATTAAAACGAGAATCTCCAAAATCTTTAATACGGTAGATGCCTGTTTTGTTGTCTTTGTAGATGTTGCAAGAGGGATTTTTATCGTCATAAAAAGGATTTTTAAAGTTTTGTCCCACTTTCCAATTCCCTGAAACATAATAACGAAATACATCCAGTCCATCATTTGTCTTACTTATTATGTCTTCCTTTTTTAACATACGAGTGTGCTTTTTGAGTTAGGTTTTCTAAGTAATCTTCTGTACTTTTTATCACATTAAACTCCATTAGTTGTCGGATACTTCCTAATGTGTAGAAGTATTGTCCGTGAATTTTAGCATAGGTGATTTCGCTGTTCTGCCGCATACGCCAAAGTGTCTTTTCACTTAAATGAAGATACTCGCAGATTTCGTGATTATTCAACCATAACTGGTCGATACTTTCTGTAGATTGGGATTGTTTTTGGATATACGCCCGAATAAACCGAATCTCTTGGCATAATTGTATCCATTTGTCCTCTTCGATAGTGATTAATTTCATTGCTTTTGATTTTATCGTTTATCTGGGGACAAAGTTCAGATAGCTGAGCCGATGGTGATGCCAAGTTTTGCCAATGGGTAGATAGAAAATTAATACATTTTAATGTATTAATTCTTATGTGCTAATAATCAAAATATTAGAGCAAAAAAAAGACGCTTAAAGCGACTGATGATATTTTGGAAGATAACAAAATAAGTAGTGTAAGTGAGGTATGCCAATGGGCACTTATGGGTAAGGTTTCTTCAGCCCTTTAGTGGGCTGGTGATTTCTTAGATACTCTTATTCATATAAGTTTCTAAGGAATTAACTAATTGATTTAAAAATAAGGTTCTCGAACCGGAACGACTTTTCATGCGGTGAAAGCTGTGATGAATATCTTGCAGTTCAATTTTGAATAGGGCTTGACAGGTTATTGCAATTTTGTTTAAACTAATTTGCCCTCCTGAGATCGCTTTTGTAGCGTAAAGTGCATAAATTAGCTCAATTAAAGCCGCTTTACTTTCCGTCCAATAAATCGGACGATGATTTTCATTCGCGATTTTACCAAACTGTGTCGGGGTACGAAAATGAAGATACTCATAAAATAGTTCTCTACCGATAATTCGAGCGGTCAAATAGTCATAGTAAGTTGAAAATCGAAGGTCTAAATCAAAAGCATGGTTTTCTAATCCTTCCTGAAAATTAAAAGAAGACCTTAAAAAATATTTATAATCCTCGTCAGTTCTACCTGAATAATAATAAATATAATAAGGGTTTGTTTTCAAAAAGTGATTGTACCTACTTTTTAATCGTTTTTTCTCTTTAGTGAAATAGTCTTCATAAATTTTACCCTTTGTGGCTGGACGAATAACCTCAACTTTATAGATGCGATTATAATACATCAACTTTCCATAAATCTTAGGTTTGATGTTTTTGAAGAAATGAATCTCTTCTTGCTCGTTATTAAATCCTCTATCAAGGATATAAGTCCTCACTTCTTCTAAAACTTTGGATAAATACCGAATCATTGCTAATGCTTCAGGAATTACAGTTTCTACCTGTAGTGTTACCTTTTCTTCTTCTGTGTGAATGTCTTGAAAGACTTTTTTAAAATACTGTTCCATATGGTTTGAATCTTTAAAATTATTCGGCAAAATTACGGAACTATCATAAAAAATTACTTAGCAAAGAAAATATATCTATTAACTTATATTGCCTCGCCTATGCACGGTGCAAGTCGGCATCCATAGAGGAGCACGCTTGCACCGTGCATAGGCGAGGCAAAGTTATAAGAATTTGGTGAAAAAGTAAATATGTTGTATCTTTGTAACGTTGAGTTTCAATGAAAATCAATGAAATCAAAAGAAGTAAGTTGAGTTACTAATTCGTTACTTAAAAATTAAATTCCACTTGTAATCTTTTGCAAATGAATTCGTTAAGTGGTTGATGAGATTTTTATTTTAAAAAACCACTAAAATCAGACTTTTCGGACAGCTTCCTTGGGGTGAGGG